>NZ_WBKP01000009.1 GCF_009602465.1 Cumulibacter manganitolerans
GCCGGCGACCAAGAACCCACCATCAGCGAATCGCTGTCCGCCGACGACTTCGTCACCGCCCTACAGGCCGCGCAGCAGTCGCGGGTCGCGGTCGCGCGGCAGACCGATCGCCGGCGCGACGTGCTTACCCGCGCCGACCGGCGACGCGATCAGCAGATCGCCATCGATCACGACCGGGTGACCGCCGCGCGTCGGGCGGCCCGAGGCGCCTTCCAGGAGGCGCTCGCGAGCATGCGCCGGCGCGAGCGGGCGATCGCCACCGACGCGATCGAGGCCCTGACGCACCGGGCCACCGGCGTCCGCGACGCGGCGGTGACGTCGGCACGGCGGGCGGCGCAGGCAGAGCGCGCGCGGCTCGAGCAGGAGCTCGCCCACCGGCTGGCCCTGATCGAGCAGGCCCGCGAGTCGGCCCGCCGGACGCGGGACGCCGGCCTCCTCGCGATCGGCGACGCCGACCGGATCGCCAACCATCCGCGGGTGCGGTCCGTCGAGCGGACGTTCCGGCGCGCCGTCGACACCGCGATCGAGGCGGCGGCAGCGGCCCGCCGCGATGCCGCGCGCGAGCTGATCCGGGTCGCCGCCGACGAGCAGCGGGCGATCGCCGACGCCGACCTGGCGCGGGACCGGACGATCGCGCTGCAGCGCACGCCCCACGAGCACCGACAGCGCCGTGAGGTGACCCGGCTCGCGCGGCTCGCGGTGGAGCAGCGCGCGCACGCCGACCGCGTCGACCCGACCGCCGCTCTGCAGCGCCTGGACCAGGCGTCCGAGCGCCGCCTCGCGCACATCAACGAACGCTCCCTGCGCGAACGGATCGCGGCCACCGACCGCCGGGACGCGCGGCTCGCCGCGATCGAGCGCGCCGCCCGGGACCGCTGGTCGACCGCCGACCGCGGGTACCGCCGGAGCATCCAGCCGCAGACCAGCCGCAGCGAGCTCGACCGCCGGCTGCGGCTCTGGAGGCTGCTGCAGACCGGCGTCACCGTCACCGCTCAGCACGACTGGTGCATCTGGGATCCGGGTGCCGTCTGCACGTGCTCACGATCGGCGCCGACCGACTGCCCCCGCACTCCGGTGCCGCCGAGCACCCCCGCGCAGCCCCCGCGGCCCGCCGAACCGGGGCGGCGGATCCCGGACGGGTGCGCGTGGACGGGTCCGTCGTCCCCGCGCGCAGCAGCAGGCCACAGCGCTGGCCGGCGACCAACGCCTCGGTGATCGAGTTGGACGCGAGCCGGTTGGCGCCGTGCACCCCCGTCCGCGCGACCTCGCCGACGGCGTACAGGCCGGGCACGCTGGTGCGCCCCGTGAGGTCGGCGGCCACGCCGCCGCAGTGGTAGTGCGCGCCGGGCCGGACCGGGATCGGCTCGGTCACCGGATCCACCCCACGGTCGCGGCACATCCGCAGCACCGTCGGGAAGTGCCGCCGCCAGACCGGCTCCGAGAGCATCGTGCCGTCGAGGTAGACGTGCGAGACAGCGTGCCGCTGCAGGTGGTCGTGCAGCGCCGCGGACACGACGTCGCGGGGCGCGAGGTCGGCGGACGGGTGCACGCCCGGCATGACGCGGCGACCGTCCTGGCCGACGAGGACCGCGCCCTCGCCGCGCAGCGCCTCGGTGATCAGCACCGCCGCATCCCCCGGCACCGCGGCGGCGGCGAGCAGGGTGGGGTGGAACTGCATGAACTCGATGTCCCGCAGGACGGCGCCGGCGCGGGCGGCCAGCGCGAGGCCGTCCCCGGTGGCGGTGACGGGGTTGGTGGTGGCCGACCACAGCCGCCCGATGCCCCCGGTCGCGAGCACCAGCGCGCCGGCGGGCAGCGCGCCAGGGCGGCCCGCCGCGTCCATCACGCGGACGCCGGTCATCGACCCGCGGTCGTCGTGCAGCGCGTCGAGCGCCCAGGTGTGCTCGAGGACGGTGAGCTGCCCCGCGTCGGCGCGGCGCCGCACCGCCCGGGCCAGGACCCGCGCGACCTCGGCGCCGCTGGCGTCTCCGCCACAGTGCACGATGCGCCGGGTCCGGTGGCCGCCCTCCAGGCCGAGGTCGAGCTCGCCGTCCCCGGTGCGGTCGAAGCGCGCGCCCAGGCGCACCAGCCGCTCGATGGCGGCCGGTGCGGCCTCGACGAGGTCGCGGACCGTCCGTTCGTCGCACAGCCCACCGCCCGCGCGCACGGTGTCCTCGACGTGGCCGATGAAGGAGTCGTCCGCGGCGCTGACCGCGGCGAGCCCGCCCTGTGCCCAGGCCGTGGCGCCGTCGCCGAGCGTCCCCTTGGTGACCACGGTGACCGGCCGGTTACCGGCGAGGACGAGTGCGGTGCTCAGGCCGGCGGCACCGCTGCCGACGACCACCACCGGCGAGCGGTTCACTCCCCGCCTGCCGGGTTGCCGATCGCGATCATCCGCTCGACCGCGCGGCGGGCGCGATGCGCGATCGCGGGCTCGACCGTGACCTGTTCCCGCTCCTCGCGCAGCGCGCGCAGCAGCTTCGGCGGGGTGATCATCTTCATGTAGTGGCACGCGGCCTGCGGGTTCACCGGCACGAACTGCGTGCCGCTGTTGACCTTGCGCAGCTGGTGCAGCATGCCGACCTCGGTGGCGACGAGGACCGTCGTGGCCTGTGATGTGCGGGCCGCGTCCAGCATGCCGCCGGTCGACAGCACGCGGGTGCGCTCCGCGGGCAGCTCGCCGGTCGACGCCAGCCACAGCGCCGAGGTCGTGCAGCCGCACTCGGGATGCACGTAGAGCTCGGCGTCGGCGCTCGCGCGGACGGCGGCGGTGAGGTCGGCCGGCGAGATCCCGGCGTGCACGTGGCACTCGCCCATCCACACGTGCATGTTCTCCCGCCCGGTCCGGCGCTTGACGTGCGCGCCGAGGAACATGTCGGGGCCGAACAGGATCTCGGTGTCCGCCGGGATCGACTGCACGACCTCGACGGCGTTCGCGGAGGTGCAGCAGATGTCCGTCTCGGCCTTCACCTCGGCGGTCGTGTTGACGTACGAGACGACCACGGCGCCCGGGTGCTCGGCCTTCCAGGCCCGCAGCTGCGCACCGGTGATGCTGTCCGCGAGCGAGCACCCGGCGGCCGCGTCCGGGATCAGCACCCGCTTGCCGGGCGAGAGGATGCTCGCCGTCTCGGCCATGAAGTGGACGCCGGCGAAGACGATCGTCGAATGCGGGACGGTGACCGCCAGCCGCGACAGGCCGAGGGAGTCCCCGACGTGGTCGGCGACGTCCTGGATCTGCGGGATCTGGTAGTTGTGCGCCAGGATCACCGCGTCCTTCCGGTCGGCGAGCTCGCGCACCTCGGCGCGCCAGTCCGCCCACTGCCCGGTGGTCCAGCCGGTCCACCCGTCGTCCGCTCGCTCTGTCATCGGAGCACCTCCCTCAGGTTTTCGCCTACCAGGCGAAAACATGCTGGCACGTTAGCATCCACGAGTGCCCGAAAGCCGGCAGGTCCCGCTCTACCGCAACGAGGCGGTCGCTGTCGTCTTTCGCGTGCGACCGGACCGGCCCGGCCCCGGCGGCCTCGAGGTGCTCGCCTGGCGACGGGAGCGCGCGCCGTACGACGGGCACTGGGCACTGCCCAGCGGCCCCCTGCTCGCGGACGAGACGATCGGCGAGTGCGTCGCCCGCCACCTGGCCGTCCGGGTCGACCTGACCCGCATCGCGCACCTCGAGCAGCTGGAGACCCGCAGCGACCCGGGGCGCGATCCCGCCCAGCGGACGGTCGCCACGGCCTACCTCGGGCTGGTCCCCATGACCGCCGCCACCGCGCTGCCGAGCCACGCCGACTGGCTCCCGGTCGGCGACCTGCCGCGGATGGCGTTCGACCACGCCTCGCTGGTCCGCTCCGGGCACGAGCGGCTGCGCGCGAAGATCTCCTACACGAACCTCGGGTTCGCGCTGGCCCCGGAGACGTTCACGATGGCGACGCTGAGCGCGGTGTACGGCGCCGTGCTGGGATACCGTCCGTCGACGACGAACCTGCAGCGGGTGCTCACGCGACGCGGCCAGCTCGTGCGGGCCGGCACCACGTCGCCGGGCTCGGGAAAGGGTGGCCGCCCCGCGCACCTCTACCGGTTCACCGAGCGGGTCGCCACCGTCACCGACCCGTTCGCCGTGCTGCGTCCCCGCCAGTGAGGCGTCGGCGCCGCTACTGCACGAACGGCTCGCCGGCCGCTCGGTCGACGTAGCAGTCGAACGTGCCGGTGAACGCGAACGCGACGGGCGTCGCCGCCTTCGCGGGCTTGCCGGCCGCCGGGAACGCCGCGCTCACCGCCTGCTGGCACAGCTGCGGAGTCTGGCCCGACGTGAAGGCGTCGTAGCCGGCCTTCGCTGCGTCGGCCGCCTGCTGCGTCAGCACGACGGTCACCAGGGACTGCGCGTTCACCTGCGGGTTGTCGCACGGCATCGGCAGATAGCCCTCGGAGGTCGCGTTCAGACAGGCGATCTGGTCGTCGGCGACGGTGCTCAGGTCGACCGCGGGCTTCTCGATCGGCACCGGGGCGGCGAACCGGTTGGCGATGTCGCACCTGATCCAGCGAGCGCCGCCGGCCCACTCCTCGCCGGTCGGCAGCCAGGCGTACGGGCGCAGGTTCGAGGACTTGTAGGCGAGCTCGACGTCGCCGCTGCCGGTGTCGACGGTGCCCGAGGCGAACGCCTTCGCGTGGGCGGCGGCGCAGGCCGGCGTCACGACCGATCGCCAGATCTGCTCGTGTCCGGGGTCGATCGCCTGCCCGGTCTCGGCGAGCGCGGCGACGCTGCCGAGCTGCTGGGTCGGGATGCCCACCACGCCGGCGGTGATCGCGTTGTGCTCGGTCGAGCAGTCCACCGACTGCTGGTCGGTCGAGGTGAGCGCCAGCGCGTCGTCGAGCTGCTCGGCGGTCATGCTCCAGCACAGCCCGGTCTTGGGCAACGTGGCGTTCCCGGCGTCCGGACCGGTGATGTCGTCCGCCTTCGGGATCACATCACTGGTGGCGGACGCCGACCCGGACGTCCGCGCCGGGGCGTCGTCGTCGACGCCCCGGTCGTCGGTGCACGCCGCCGCCGTGAGCAACGTCAGCAGCGCGATGAGCGTTCGAGCGGTACGCACGATGCCGGCTCCCCCTGGTCGATTCAGCCCGCGAACGCCTCGGCGGCGAGCTCGGCGATGGTGCGCACCTCGCGGCCGGCGAGCTGCGTGATCTGCGTCTGGCACGAGAAGCCGTCGGCGACCACGATCGCGTCGGGCTCGGCGGCCAGCATCGGCAGCAGCCGGTCCTCCGCGATCTTCTTGGACAGGTCGGCATGCTTGGCGTTGAAGCCGAACGAGCCCGCGAGGCCGCAGCAGCCGGAGTCGAGCACCTTGACGTCGTACCCGAGCGCGCCCAGGATCTCGACGTCCTTCTGGTAGCCGCCGTTGGCGTTCTGGTGGCAGTGCACCTGCAGGAGCACCCGCTTGCCGGCTCCCGCGCTCGGCACGACGGACTGCTTGGCCGCGAGCCATTCCGGCAGCGAGCAGGCGATCTCGCTGAGCACCTTCGCGCGCTCGTCGTCGGGGAACAGCCCGAGCAGCTCGTCCCGGAAGGTCGCCAGGCAGGACGGCTCGAGGACGACGACCGGCGTGCGCGCCTCGATCGCGGGCCGCAGCGCGCGCATGGTCTTCTCGAGGTTGCGCTTGGCCGAGTCGAGCATGCCGTAGTCGTACAGCGGACGCCCGCAGCACAGGTCCTCCTGCGGCACGACCACCTTGCCGCCCGCAGCCTGCATCACCCGCACGGCGGCGATCCCGGCCTCCGGACCGAGGTAGTTGGTGAACGTGTCGACCCAGAGGACGACGTCGCCGGCGGCGGCCGGCACGTTCTGCTTGAGCCACTTGCGCAGCGTCTGCTTCGCGAACACCGGCGCGGGCCGCGAGGTGGTCACGCCGGCGGCCGCCTTCAGGGGCTTGCCCACCGGCGAGGCGAGCACGCCGTTGGCCAGCGACGGCAGCTTGGAGGCGAACTTCGCGCCGTAGCGGATCATGCCGAGCGAGTACGCCTCCCGCGGGCGCGCCCGGCCCTTGTAGTAGTGCGAGAGGAACTCTGACTTGAAGGTCGCCATGTCGACGTTGGTCGGGCAGTCGGTCTTGCATCCCTTGCAGGACAGGCAGAGATCGAGGGCTTCCTTCACGTCCTCGTTGCGCCAGGTGGCCTCCGTGATCTCGCCGCGGAACATCTCCTGGAAGAGCTTCGCCCGCCCTCGGGTGGAGTGCTTCTCGTCGCGGGTCGCGCGGTACGACGGGCACATCGTGTTCGTGTCGGTGCGCCGGCATCGCCCGACGCCGACGCACCTGTCGGCCGCCTCCTGCAGAGAGTACCCCTCGTCGCCGAAGAAGAACGTCGTCCTCGTCAGTGGGTTGTGCGGGCGATCCGGCCCGTGCTTGAGGTTGGTGTCCAGCGGGAACGGGTCGATGAGCTTGCCCGGGTTCATCCGCCCGCGCGGGTCCCAGGCCTGCTTGAACTCCTTGAAGCCCTGCATCAGCCGCGGCGAGAACATCTTGCTCCACAGCTCGGCACGCCCCTGGCCGTCGCCGTGCTCGCCGGAGATCGAGCCGCCCAGCTCGGCGACCAGCGCGGCGCCCCGCTCGAGGTACTCGCGGTAGTCGCGCAGGCCCTCGATCGTCCCGGTGTTGAAGTTGGAACGGGTGTGCATGCAGCCATCGCCGAGATGCCCGTACCAGCAGCCGTGGTAGCCGTAGTCGTCCCAGATCGCCGTCATGCGGCGCAAGTACTCGCCGAGCTTCTCCGGCGGCAGCGCGGCGTCCTCCCAGCCCTCCACGAGCGGTTCCTCGCCGGGCGGGCGGGCGGTCGCACCGAGGCCCGACTCGCGCACCGCCCACATGGCCTTCTGCTCGGCCGGAGTGCGGCACACCAGCACGCTCGGGCTGCCGGGGGCGGCGGCGATCGCCTCGTCGACCATCGCGTCGACGTCTTCCTCGTCGAACGAGCCGAACTCGGCGAGCACCCAGCCCTTCCCCGGCGGCAGCGTCGCGAGCGACTTCGCGTGCATGTTCCGCTTGCGCATGTAGATCGTCAGCTGCTCGTCGACGCCCTCGCACCCGATGATGCCGCGCATCCGGCGGAACTCCGGGGCGTGGTCGGCGGCCTCGAAGATGTCGTCGTAGCCCAGCACGACCAGCCGGCGATGCTTGGGCCACGGCACCAGCTTCAGGGTCGCCTCGGTCACGACGACGAGCGTCGACTCGCTGCCGACCAGCGCCTTCGCGATGTGCGGGCCGCCGTCCTCGCTCAACGAGTCGAGGTTGAAGCCGCTGACCCTGCGCGGGATGTCCGGGAACTCGGCGCGGACCGCGTCGGCGTACCGGTCGCGGATGGCGCTGATCTGCGCGTAGATCTCCCCGGTGCGACCGGGCGTGCCGGCCAGCTCGGTGAGCTGCTCGTCGGTGATCTTGCCGACCTCGAACTCGTGCCCGTCGTAGGTGAGCACCTTCATGGAGATCATGTTGTCGACGGTCTTCCCGGCGTACACCGAATGGGTGCCGCAGGAGTTGTTGCCGATCATCCCGCCGATGGTGCAGTAGGCGTGCGTCGCGGGGTCCGGCGCGAAGGTGAGATCGTGCTGCTCGGTGACCGCGCGCAGGTCGTCGAGGACGATACCCGGCTGGACCCGCACCCAGCCCTCCTCGACGTTCAGCTCGAGGATGGCGTTCATGTGGCGGGAGAAGTCGATGACCAGCGCGACGTTGCAGGTCTGTCCCGCGAGGGCGGTCCCGCCGCCACGCGAGACGACGGCCGCGTCGACCGCGCGGGCGCACTCGAGCGCGAACGCGACGTCCCCCGCGGTGCGTGGGAAGACCACGCCGAGCGGGGTCTGCCGATAGTTGGACGAGTCGCTCGCGTAGGCCGCGCGCGTACCGCTGCCGAACTCGATGTCACCGCTGAATCCCTTGCGCAGCAGGGACTCCAGCTTCAGGCGACCGGTCTCGTCGACGGTGCTGCGATCGATCTTCGTGCCGGGCATCCCCGGCATTCCCAGCTCGACGGTCATGCCGCTCCTCCTTGTCCGAGACCCCGGGCGCTGGCGACCTGCCAGAGCGTGACCGAGGCCGCGACCGACGCGTTCAGCGACTCGGTGCTGCCCGACATCGGGATCGAGACGATCTGGTCACACTTCTCGGCGACCAGCCGTGAGAGCCCCTTGCCCTCCGAGCCCACGACGATGCACAGCGGATCGCCCGTGACGTCGAGGTCCTGCAGCTCGACGTCGCCGTCGGCGGCGAGGCCGACGACGAAGACCCCCGACTTCTGCAGCGCCAGCAGCGTGCGCGAGAGGTTGGTGACCTGGGCGATCGGCAGCCGGGCCGCCGCGCCGGCCGACGTACGCCAGGCGGTGGCCGTCATGCCCGCGGCGCGGCGCTCGGGCACGATCACGCCGTGCGCGCCGAAGGCCGCGGCCGACCGGACGACGGCGCCGAGATTGCGGGGATCCTGGACCCCGTCGAGCGCGACCAGCAGCGGCACCAGGCCGGCGTCGACCGCCGCCGCGACCATGTCGGCGGGGTCGGTGTAGCGGAACGGCGGCACGGCGATGCCGATGCCCTGGTGCAGCGCCCCGCCGGTCAGCCTGTCCAGCTCGCTGCGGCTGACCTCCTGGATCGGGGTGTTGGTGTCGGAACAGATCTTGATCGCCTCGCGCACGCGGTCGTCGATCTCCGTGCGTTCGGCGATGTAGAGGGCGGTCACCGGGATCTCGGCGCGCAGCGCCTCGACGACCGGGTTGCGGCCCACGAGCAGCTCGGGGCCGCCGCTGGTCTTGCGCCCGGTGGTCTGCTTGCCCGCGACCCGCTTCACCGCCTGCGACCGGCGGTAGGCCTTGTGGTTGGGACGGTCCTCGGCGCGCGGCGTGGGGCCGCGACCCTCGAGCCCCTTGCGGCGCTGGCCGCCCGATCCGACGACCTGGCCCTTCTTGGTGCCGCTCTTGCGCATAGCGCCCTTGCGCTGTGAGTTGCCAGCCATCACATGCTCCACTTCGGTCCGTCGGGAGTGTCCTCGATGGAGATGCCCCGCGCGGCGAGCGTGTCGCGGATCTCGTCGGCGCGCGCGAAGTCCCTGGCCTTGCGGGCGGCGGTGCGCTGCGCGAGGAGGTCGTCGACCGCCCAGCCGAGGTCGGCGCTCGACCCGTCGGCCCAGTGCGGGTCGAGCGGGTCCAGCCCGAGGACGTCGAGCATCGCGCGGACCTGCATCGCCAGGGCCGCGGCCTTGTCCTTCTCGCCGGCGCCGAGCGCCGAGTTGCCCTGCCGCACGGCGTCGTAGACGACGGCGAGCGCGCCGGAGACGCCGATGTCGTCGTTCATCGCCTCGACGTACGCGGCCGGCAGCTCGACGTCGCCGACGTCGCCGCTGACCCCGGAGCGCTCGATGAAGCCCTCGATCCGGCCGTACGCCGCCCGAGCCTCGCCCAGCGACGAGTCGCTGAAGTCGACGGTGGAGCGGTAGTGCACGGTGGCCAGGTAGAAGCGCAGGTCGACCGGGCGCGCGGTCTTGGTCAGCTCGTCGATGGACAGCGTGTTGCCCAGCGACTTGGACATCTTCTCGCCGGCGAGGGTGACCCAGGCGTTGTGCATCCAGTACTGGGCGAAGTCGTCGCCGGCGGCGCACGACTGCGCGATCTCGTTCTCGTGGTGCGGGAAGCGCAGGTCGATCCCGCCACCGTGGATGTCGAAGCGCGGGCCGAGGTAGCGCCGGGCCATTGCCGAGCACTCGAGGTGCCACCCGGGACGGCCGCGGCCCCACGGGGTCGGCCAGGACGCGCTCTCCGGCTCGGAGCTCTTGTAGCCCTTCCACAGCGCGAAGTCGCGCGGATCGCGCTTCTTGGCCTCGGCGGCCGCGTCGGTATCGCCGGCCGGCTGCAGCTCGTCGACCTTGGTGCCGGTGAGCTCGCCGTACCGCGGCCAGGAGTGCACGTCGAAGTACACGTCCCCGCCCGAGGCGTACGCGTGCCCGCGCTCGATGAGCTGCCCGATGAGATCGATCATCTCGGTGATGTGGCCGGTGGCGCGCGGCTCGTAGGACGGCGGGAGCACGCCGAGGGTGTTGTACGCGTCGGTGGCCACGAGCTCGTAGCGGTAGGCCCACTTCCACCAGTCGACGTCGTGCTCGGCGGCCTTGATGAGGATCTTGTCGTCGATGTCGGTGACGTTGCGGATCATGGTCACGTCGTACCCGCTGCGCGTCAGCCAGCGGCGCACGACGTCGAACGCGACGGCGACCCGCATGTGCCCGATGTGCGGCGGGCCCTGCACGGTGATGCCGCAGACGTACATCGAGACCTCGCCGGCGCGGTCGGGCACGAAATCGCGGACCGCACGGGTCCGGCTGTCATAAAGGCGAAGGCTCACTCGGTCGATCTTACGGGTGGGCCTTGTATCCTGTTGGGTGCACAGGGACCCCTGGCGCGACCTGATGGGCGGGTAGGCGCGCCGCGCACTGGCCGCTATCCCCATCGAGGTCCTCATGTCCGCTGTCGCCGCCTACCGCCGGCTGTTCGCCATCTCCGGGATGTCGTACGTCGTCGTCGCCTTCCTCGGGCGGCTGCCGCTGGCGATGAGCCAGATCGGCACCCTGCTGCTCGTGCAGGATGCGACCGGGTCGTACGGCGCGGGCGGGTTCTGCGCCGGGGCGCTGGCCGTGGCCAACGCGACCGGGGCGCCGTACTTCGGGGCGCTCGCCGATCGGATCGGGCAACGTCCCGTGGTGCTCGGCCAGTCGCTGCTCGGGGCAGCCGGATTCGCCGGCGAGGTGGCGCTCGTGTGGGCCGGCGCGTCGTGGCCGTGGCTCGCCGTCGTCGCCGCCGCCGCCGGGCTCGCTTGCCCGCAGATCGGGCCGCTCGCGCGGGTGCGCTGGCGGCCGCTCACCGAGGGGACGCCGGATCAGGGCCGACTGGTCAGCACCGCGTTCTCGTACGAGGGCGCCGCCGACGAGGCGACGTTCGTGTTCGGCCCGGCCCTGGTCGGCGTCTGCATCGCGGTCGTCTCGCCGCGCTTCGCGATGCTGCTCGCCGCCGTGATCCTGGCCGTGTTCGGTACCGCGTTCGCGGTCCACCGCTCGGCCAGGCTCGTCGGGGCCCGCTCGCACGGCACCGGCAGCACCGGCCGGCTGCTGACCGCGGGCCTCGCCGTCCTGTCGCTCGCGCAGCTCGCCATCGGCATGCTGTTCGGCTCGGTGCAGACCGGCAACTCGGTGATCGCCACCGCCGCCGGGCAGGCCGGCATGACCGGGCTCCTGCACGCGTTGTTCGGCGTGGGGAGCGTCATCGCCGGTATCGCGGTCGCGGCGCTGCCAGAGGCGCTCCCACTGGTACGGCGGATGCGGATCTTCGCCGTCGCGCTGCTGGTGCTGTCGCTGCCGCTGCTGCTGGTCGACTCCATCGCGTGGACGGTGCCGGCGCTGATGGTGCTCGGCTGCGCCGTGGCGCCCTACATGATCACCACCTTCTCGCTCGCCGAGCGGATCACCGCCCCGGCCCGCACCGGCGCCGCGATGACGCTGCTCGCCGCTGCCACCGGCCTCGGCTATGCGATCGGGGCGGCCATCGCGGGGCGCCTCGCCGACGCCGGCGGCGCCACGCCGGCGTACGCCGTCACGGTCGCCGCCTGCGCGCTGGCGGTCGCGATCGCGACGCTCGCCGGACCGCGGATCCTCCCACGGGAGGAGGCGGACCGCCCGCGCGGATGAGGTACCGCCGGACGCGGCCGACGAGCATCGGGGTATGACGAAACGAACCGCGCTCGCGTCCTTCCTACTCCTCGGAGCCCTCACCGTCCTCGCCCTCTGGGGCGACCCGTTCGCACTGCAGCTGGTCGGCTATCTGCCGATGCTGCTGATCGGCTGGATCGCCGGCAGCGACGACGTGCCCAGCGCGTCGACCATCCTGAGCGACTGGGCGTTGTGGCGCTCGGTGCTCGTGCTGCTGGGCGCCTCGGCCCTGCTGTGGGGAGCGCGGCGGGCGTGGCCGCGCCGACAGCTGCTCGGGGAGGTGCCCCCGCCGCGGCTGCACCGGCTGCTGAGGTGGTCGGTCGCGGTCGCCGCGGCCTGCCCTCTGCTGTACGCCGGCACCCGCCTCGCGTGGGTGCTCGGCATTCCGCTCGGCCTCGACCGCGCCTTTCTGGCGCAGATCCAGGGAATCGTCCTGAACGGCCTCGGGCTGGGGCTGTTCGCGCTGCTGGGGGCGGTGCTCACGATCGGCCTCGCCCGCCCGTGGGGATCGCGGTTCCCGGGCTGGTTCCCGTTCATCGGTGGCCGAGCGGTGCCGGTCGGCCTGGCGCGCAACAGCGCTCTCGTGGTGGCGTTCCTCGTCGCGGCCGCCGGGGCGTACTTCGTCCGGGTGATGCTGCAGGGCGAGGGGATCCCGATGGCGCCGCGGGGCGCGGAGAGCCAGTGGGGGGCCTGGTTGCCGGAGATGGTGTGGCCGTTGTGGGCGGGCGCCCTCGCCGTCGCGGCGCTCGCGTACGCCGAGCGGCGCCGCCGCGCCGATAAGGTCGGTGCGTGACGACCGTGCCGCGCATCTCGCCCGTCGCCGTGGACCTGTGCGTCGCCGCGGTGCTCGCGGCGGTGCTGCTGCCCAGCGGCTGGCGGATGGCCGGCTCGCTGGGCGGGGGCGCCTCGGCGTGGGCGCTCGCCGCGTTGGTCACGCTGCACCTCCTGCCGCCGGCCGGACGGCGCGCGCCCGAGGCCACCTTCGCCGTGGCGTGTGCCGCCGCCGCGGTGCTCGCCCTGCTGCCGGTCTCCCGGTACCAGGGGCAGCCGGTGCCGATGGTGCTCGCGCCGAGCATGATCTGCTTCTTCGTCGCGCTGTACTGGTGCGCGCGGGAGCGTTCGGCAGCCGTCGGGCGGGTGGCGCTCGCCGTCGCGCTGGTGGGCGGCGCCGGCGTGCTGGCGCGACTGGTGCTGACCGACGGCTGGTGGGGCGAGCTGCCGGTCGACGCCGCCGGCTGGGTGCTGCTCGCGCTGGTCCCGTCCGCCGGGTCCGTCGCGGCGTGGGCCATCGGCCGGCTACATCGCCGGGCCCTGGACGATCGCGCGGCAGCGCTCACCCGCGCTGCCGAGGACGAGCGGGCCCGGATCGCCGGGGACATGCACGACGTCGTCTCGCACTCGCTGGCGGTGATCGTCGCCCAGGCCGAGGGCGGGCGGATGACGACGCCCGACCGCAGCGCCCGGGAGGTACTGCAGGTCATCGGGGACACCGGCCGGGCGGCGCTCGCCGACATGCGCTCGATGCTCGGCGTGCTGCGCGAGACGCCGGCATCGAGGGCCGACCCCCAGCCGGGGGTGCCCGACCTCCGGGCGCTCGCGGAGCGGTCCGGGGCGAGCTTCACCGAGTCCGGGCACGCCCGGGCCATCCCTGCCGGGGTCGGCCTGGCCGCGTACCGGATCACCCAGGAGGCGCTGACGAATGCGCTCAAGCACGGCGTCGGCCCGGCGACGGTGCGGCTCTCGTGGGAGGCCGGCCTCAGCATCACGGTCGCCAATCCGGCAGCTGCCACCGGTGGTGACGGGTCCGGGAGCGGACTGCAGAGCATGCGGCAGCGGGCCGAGTCGGTGGGCGGCACCGTCGAGGCCGGACGCCGCGGTACGGAGTGGGTGGTGCGGGCAGTGCTCCCGGTGAGGGGCCGATGATCCGGGTGGCGCTGGTCGACGACCAGCCGCTGCTGCGCAGCGGGGTCGCGATGGCACTGGGCTCGCAGGCCGACCTCGAGGTCGCGTGGCAGGCGGACGACGGAGCCCAAGCCCTCGAGCACCAGCGGTGCGACCCGGTCGACGTCGTGGTGATGGACGTGCGGATGCCGGTGCTCGATGGCATCGCCGCCACCGAACGGATCTGTGCGGGGTGGCCGGGCACCCGGGTACTGGTGCTGACGACCTTCGACCTCGATGAGCACGCGCTCGCCGCGCTGCGCGCGGGCGCCAGCGGCTTCCTGCTCAAGGACGCTCCCGCCGAGCAGCTCATCACCGCCGTCCGGCACGTCGCGGCCGGAGACGCCGTGCTGGCCCCGGCGATGACCGCGCGCCTGCTGCGGCAGTTCGTGGCGGCGGCGCCCAGGACGGGCACGGCCGCGCTCGCCTCGCTGACCGCGCGCGAGCGGGAGATCACCCGGCTGATCGCGCAGGGGCTGACCAACCCGGAGATCGCCGCGTCGCTCTACCTCTCGCTGACCACGGTCAAGACGCACGTCCGCGCGATCCTGCGCAAGCTGCGCGCCCGTGACCGGGTGCAGATCGTCATCGCCGCCTACGAGGGCGGACTAGCGGATCAGCAGCGGTAGCGAACGCGGTCCGCGGATCTGGCCGAGGCTCCAGGTGGTCTGGTCCCCCTCCTTGGGCAGCGAGAAGTCCGGGAAGCGGTTCACGAACTCCTCGATCGCCACCCGCAGCTCGAGCCGGGCGAGGTTCGAGCCCAGGCAGCGGTGGATGCCGAGGCCGAACGCCGAGTGCCGGTTGACCCGGCGGTCGATGATGAACTTGTCGGCGTTCTCGATGAACTCCGGGTCGCGATTGGCGGCCGGGAACGGCAGCAGGACGAAGTCCTCCTCCTTCATGGGGCAGCCGCCGATCTCGACGTCCTTGGCGACCAGGCGCGCCATGGTCACCGGCGCGTAGGCGCGCAGGAACTCCTCGAGCGCGAAGATCATCACGTCCGGGTCGTTGCGCAGCCGCTCGACGTCCGCCGGGTTCTGGGCGAGGTGCCACAGCGATGCGCCGATGGCGCTCCACGTGGTGTCGATGCCCGCGATCAGCAGCAGCAGCATCGCGCCGCGCACGGTCTCGTGCGGCAGCTTCTGCCCGCCGATCTCCGCCTCGAGCAGGTACGATGTGAGATCGTCCCGCGGGTTCTGCTTGTGGTCCTCGATCTGCGCGTCGAGGTAGGCGTTGAACTCCAGACCGACCGCCAGCTTCTCCTCCGGCGAGCCGTCGATGTTCTCGATCACGTGGTGGATGAAGTAGCGGAACTTGTCGTCGTCGCCGGGCGGGAAGCCCAGCATCCGGGAGATGACGGCCGGCGGGATGTGCTGCGCGTACTGGGTGGCCGCGTCGATCACGGTCTCCCCCGGGACGATCTCGCCAAGGTCGTCGAGCCGCTGGCGGCAGATCGCGCGGATCTCGCCCTCGAGCGGGTCGATCTTGTTGGGCCGGAACTGCGAGAGCAGCAGCTTGCGCGCGTGCTGGTGGTACGGCGGGTCGCTGGTGATCGGCGGGGCCTGGCCGACCGGGCTCATCTCCGGGTCGGCGCGACCGTTGACGACGATGACCTGGCGGCTCGTGAAGTTCTCGGTGTCGTAGGCGATCTTGCGGACGTCCTCGTGGCGGGTGGGCAGCCACGTGCCGCCGTACCGCTCGCTGTGCGCCACCGGGCACCGCTCGCGCAGGTCGTCCCAGATCTCGTGCGCGTGCTTGTTGTACTCGGGGTCGGCGTGGTCGAAGTCGGTCGCCCAGTCGGCGACGGGGATGCCGTGGCTCGACGGGTACATCTTGTAGATGCCCTCGGCCATCTCGACGCCGTCGGCGGCCAGCAGCGGCTCGCCGCGTCGCGCGCCGGCATGTTCCTGGGCGTGATCGGTGGTCATCGGTCAGTCCTCCTCGAGCGACAGCGCGAACTCGGGGCAGTTGTCGACCGCCAGCTGCGCCTTGCCGCGCAGCTCCTCGGGGACCGTGCCGTCCCCCTTGATCACCGCATAGCCCTCGTCGTCCACGTCGACGAGCTCGGGGGCGAGCACCTTGCAGCGGTTGTGGCCCTGGCAGACCTCGTTGTCAACTTTGAGTCGCATGACCAACACGCTAGACCGCGGTGACCACGATCACAAGAAGATGCCCACCGAACCCGCGTTTTCGCGGGCCGGTGGGCATCTCGGGTCGGCGCTTCTAGCTGCCGGTCCACTTCGGAGCGCGCTTCTCGGCGAACGCGGTGGCGCCCTCGATGGCGTCCGAGCTCTTGAAGACGGGATCGATGATGCCCGCCTGCCAGGCGAGCAGGTCCTTGTCCATCCACTTGATCGAGCCGCTGACCAGCTGCTTCGAGGCCTTCACGGCCAGCGGGCCGTTGGTGGCGATCTTCTTCGCCAGCGCGAGCGCCTCGTCGAGCGCCTTGCCCTCGTCGGCGATGCGGGTGACCAGGCCCAGCTGCTGGGCGCGCTCGGCCGGGATGAAGTCACCGGTCAGCGCCAGCTCCATCGCGGCGCCATACGGCATGGTCTTGGCGAGCTTGAGCACGCCGCCGGCCGCGGCGACCAGGCCGCGCTTGACCTCGGGGATGCCAAACTGCGCGGTCTTCGCGGCGACGATGATGTCGGCGGCGAGTGCCAGCTCGCAGCCGCCGGCGAGCGCGTAGCCCTCGACCGCCGCGATCAGCGGCTTGGCGATCTCGGCCTCGGTCACGCCGGCGAAGCCGCGGCCCGGGATCGAGGGGCGCTTGCCCTGCGCGAAGGCCTTGAGGTCCATGCCCGAGCAGAAGGTGCCACCGGCGCCGGTGATGATCAGCGCGACGACCGAGTCGTCGGCCTCCAGCTTGTCGACCGCCGCCGCGACGCCCTCGGCCACCTCGAGGTTGACGGCGTTCTTGGCCTCCGGACGGTTGATCGTGATGACGCCGACGCCATCGGTGATGTCTACCTTGACGATTTCTTCCGACATGGGCACTCCCGAGATAGTTAGCAGGACGAACTCTTCCCTGCACGATAGCCGGTCACCGCCCGACTTGACCAAGGTGTCAACTCTTCGGGTAGACGAGTGCGACGGCATGCGCCATCCGGCCCTCGCCGCGGCCTGGATAGCCGAGCCCGTCGGTGGTGGCGGCGGCCACCGAGACCGGCGCGCCGACGACCTCGCCCAGGAGCTGCTGGGCCTCGTCACGCCGCGCACCGATCTTGGGCGTCGCGCACACCACCTGAACGGCGGCGTTGCCGATCTCGAACCCCGCGGCGCGCACCAGCCGGGCGGTCTCGGCCAGCAGCGCGACGCCGGCCGCGCCGCCCCACTCGGGGCGGTCGGTGCCGAACACCGCCCCGAGGTCGCCCAGCTGGGCGGCGCTCAGCAAGGCGTTGCACAGGGCGTGGCACGCGACGTCGGCGTCGGAGTGGCCGGCGCAGCCGTCCACGCCGTCCCACTTCAGGCCGGCGAGCCAGCACTCGCGACCGGCCTCGATCGCGTGGATGTCGGTGCCGGTGCCGACCCGGGGAATGAGCATGCTGCCCAGCGTAGGGGCCGGAGGCCGGGGCTACCCTCGGCAGGCTATGAGTCAGACAGTCGCAGTGGTGCTCGCCGGGGGCCGCGGCCGCCGGGTCGGCGCCGATCGCAACAAGGTGCTGCTGGAGGTCGCCGGGCGGCCGGTGATCGCGTGGTCGATCGCGGCGTTCGCCGGGCATCCGGCGATCGACCGTGTCGTCCTCGTCGGCCACCGCGACGACCTGGCGGAGCTGGCGGCGATCGCGGCACCGTACGGCGTGCGCGACGTGATCGAGGGCGGCGCCGAGCGGGCGGACAGCGAGCGCTGCGCACTCGAGCTGCTGCGGACCGAGATCGTCGCGGCGACCGTGGGTGTCGTGCTCATCCACGACGGCGCCCGGCCCTGCGTGTCGCCGGGGCTGATCGCCGCCGCGGCCCGCACCGCGGGCACGAGCGGCGTCGTCCCGACCCTCGAGGCGCCGCCGCTGGTGCTCGACGACGGCGCGCGGATCACCGCCGCCCCGGGCCACCTGATGCGCGCGCAGACACCGCAGGGCGGACCGGGCGCCCAGCTGCTGGCGGCGTACGACGAGGCGCGGCGCACCGGGTTCACCGGCACCGACACGGCGTCGTATCTCGAGCACGCCGGACACGCGGTGCGGGCGATCCCCGGCGAGCCGGCGAACCTGAAGGTGACGTACGCGGCCGATCTCGCTACAGCCGCTGCAGCTCTCGGCCGCTAGCGACGGTCCGGCGCAACAGGTCGTCGGGATCGCTTGCGGCGCAGGCGATCTCGACATCGACCACCACCGGGAACGTCACGATCGACAGCGTCCCGCGGGGCACCGTTCCGCGGACGAGGTCGTCGTCGCCGACGTCCTTGACCGTCTCGGGCATCGGCGCCGTGGTGACCCAGACGCCCTCCCTGGCCACTATCCGCTCGAGCCCGCGCGGCTCGACGCCAATCGCCACCTGTCCCGAGAACGCGAGAAGGTCGCCCGCGGCGCGCAGCCGGTGGGCGACCTTCACGTCTGCGGTGGCGTACCAGAGGTCAGACCACTGCATAGGAAATCATCGATGCTACGAGGCGAGGACCTCATCGAGCAGGACCTCAGCCTTGTCCTCCGAGGTGGCCTCTGCGAGCGCGAGCTCGGAGACCAGGATCTGGCGAGCCTTCGCCAGCATCCGCTTCTCGCCGGCGGACAGGCCGCGCTCCTTGTCGCGCCGCCACAGGTCGCGAACGACCTCGGCGACCTTGTTGACGTCGCCCGACGCCAGCTTCTCGACATTGGCCTTGTAGCGCCGGGACCAGTTCGTCGGCTCCTCGGTGTGCGGGGCACGCAGGACCTCGAACACCCGATCGAGCCCCTCCTGCCCGACGACATCGCGAACGCCGACGATCTCGGCATTGTCTGCAGGGACTCGGACAGTCAGGTCGCCCTGCTGAACCTTGAGAACCAGATAGGTCTTCTCTTCGCCCTTGATGGTGCGCTTCTCAATCGCTTCGATCAGTGCTGCCCCGTGGTGAGGGTAGACGACGGTTTCACCGACGTTGAATTCCATATTCGTTGATCTCCTATCGGGTTGTGTCAATTCTAACACGCCACGTACGACGAGAAAAATTGGGCCGATTGACGTTTCCGCAGGTCAACAGGGATATTTGTCGGTGAGCAGGGTTTGACATCCGGCGCAAAATTTGCTCAGCACTGCTAACGACCCGTGCCGGTGACATCTTCGTGAGCCCGTCGCACTAATCTATCCGCAGGCAATTGCACCCACTTCGAGGAGATCTGTCGTGAGCCTCAACGCCGCATCGCGTCGCCCCGTACGCCGTACCCGACTGGCCGCCGCCGCGATCGTCCTGCCGCTGGCTTTCGGCGCCGTGCTGACCGGTTGCTCGGCCGGTCAGATCACCCAGACCGCCGAGAAGCGCCCCGGCGTCGCCGGCTCCCAGGCGAAGGTGGGCGATCTGAAGGTGCTCAACGCGTTCTTCGCCGCGCCCGAGCAGGGCAAGTACGAGTCCGGCGACACCGCGGAGCTCGAGATGCTCGTGACCAGCATGGGCGCGGGCGACGAGCTCACCTCCGTCAGCGTCGACGGCAAGGACGCCACCATCTCCGAGAGCCGCGGCTCGTCCTCTTCCTCCTCGGGGTCCGCCGGCGCCTCGTCGTCGGCCTCCGCCTCGTCCTCGAGCGCTCCCGCGTCCGGCTCCGCCGGCGCCTCGTCCTCGTCCTCCGCCTCGTCCGGCTCCGCCTCGTCCGGCTCTGCCTCCTCCGGCTCCGCGTCCTCCGGGTCGTCGAGCGCCTCGATCAAGATCCCGGCCGACGGCAGCGCCTACTTCTCCAGCTCCGACAAGGGCGTGGCCACCATCGAGGTCACCATGCCGAAGCAGGTCTACCCGGCGACGCTGATCCCGGTGAAGCTCACCTTCAAGAACGCCGGCGAGCTGACCTTCGACGTGCCCGTCGCGACCTCCCTCGACGAGGTGCCCCGCGACAAGGACCAGAACTACTCGCCCAGCGAGGGTGCAGAGCACGGCTAGGCCGGCCGGGAAACCTGTCCGGCCCGTCGGGCAGAGTTGACCGCATGGCTGGAAAGACCAAGCAGAGCTACCGGTGCACCGAGTGCGGCAACGAGACGCTGCGCTGGGTGGGTCGCTGTCCGGAATGCCAGGCGTGGGGAACGGTCGAGGAGTCCGGTGGCGCCGTCGCGCTGCGCAAGGTGAGCGCGGGGCCGGTGACGTCCGCCGCCCGCCCGATCGCCCAGGTCGATCTCGACGCCGCGCGGGCCCGACCCACCGGCGTCGACGAGCTCGACCGGGTGCTCGGTGGTGGGCTGGTCCCCGGCTCGGTCGTACTGCTCGCCGGTGAGCCGGGTGTCGGCAAGTCGACCCTGCTGCTCGAGGTGGCCAGCCAGTTCGCCGCGGCCGACCGGACGGCGTTGATCGTCACCGGCGAGGAGTCGGCCTCGCAGGTCCGGCTGCGTGCCGAGCGCACCGGCTCGCTCGCCGAACGCCTCTACCTCGCCGCCGAGACCGACCTCTCCGCGCTGATCGGGCACGTCGACGCCGTCCAGCCGGGGCTTCTGGTGGTCGACTCGATCCAGACGCTCGCCTCCGCCGCCGTCGACGGCTCCGCGGGTGGCGTCACGCAGGTGCGGGCCGTCGCGGCCGCCGTCATCGCGCTCGCCAAGGAGCGCGGCATCGCCACCGTCATCGTCGGGCACGTCACCAAGGACGGCTCGATCGCCGGCCCGCGGCTGCTCGAGCACCTGGTCGACGTGGTGCTGCACTTCGAGGGCGACCGACACTCGACGCTGCGCATCGTCCGGGCGATCAAGAACCGGTTCGGTGCGTCCGACGAGGTCGGCTGCTTCGAGATGGTGGACGACGGCATCCGCGGGCTGCCCGACCCCTCGGGCCTGTTCATCAGCGACCGCAAGGAGGCGGTGGCCGGCACCTGCATCACCATCACCGTCGAGGGCCGGCGTCCGATACCGGCCGAGATCCAGGCGCTCGCGACCAAGAGCCCGCTCGCGTCACCACGCCGCTCCGTCAGCGGGCTGGACGGCGCCCGGGTCGCGATGGGGCTGGCGGTGCTGGCCAAGAACGGCGTGAGCTTCTCCGACCACGATGTATTCGCCGCGACCGTCGGTGGCATGAAGATCACCGAGCCCGCCGTCGACCTTGCCGTCGCCCTCGCGCTCGCCTCGGCGTCGGCGAACAAGCCGCTGCCCAAGGCGTTCGCGGCGATCGGGGAGGTGAGCCTCGCCGGTGACATCCGCCGCGTGACCGGCATGGCACGGCGGCTCGCCGAGGCGGCGCGCATGGGGTTCACGACGGTCGTCGTCCCGCCGGATCCCGGCAAGGTCCCGCCGGGTCTGCAGATCGTCGAGGCGCACAACCTGCTCGAAGCACTTCTGGCGGTCGGTCTTCCCCCGGACCGGACGGGGGTCGATACGATGAACCGGCCACCAGCATCCGTCACGCCCTTGCAGCGCCCGTAGCGATAGGACCCAATGCTCCGCTCGATCCTCGCCACCATGGCGCCCGGCACCGCACTGCGCGAAGGCCTCGACCGCATCCTCCGCGGGCGCACCGGCGGGCTGATCGTGATCGGCTGGAACCGCTCGGTCGAGGCGCTGTGCACCGGCGGCTTCCCCATCGACGTCGAGTTCTCGGCGACCGGGCTCCGTGAGCTGTGCAAGATGGACGGCGCGGTCGTGCTCAATGCGGACGGCACGCGCATCATGCGGGCCGGGGTGCATCTGATGCCGGACGCGGCCGTGCACACCGACGAGTCCGGGACGCGGCACCGCACCGCGCAGCGCGTCGCCAACCAGACCGGGTTCCCGGTGATCGCCGTCAGCCAGTCGATGAACGCGATCACCCTGTACATCCGCGACGACCGCCACCAGCTCGAGCACCCGACGACCCTGCAGGACCGCGCCAACCAGGCGCTGGCCACGCTCGAGAAGTACAAGTTCCGCCTCGACGAGGTCGCGGGCACGCTCTCCGCTCTCGAGATCGAGGACCTGGTGACGGTGCGCGACGTGGTCGCCGTCAGCCAGCGCCTGGAGATGGTCACCCGCATCTCCCAGGAGATCGCCGGTTACGTCAGCGAGCTCGGGACCGACGGCCGCCTGTCGGCGCTGCAGCTCGAGGAGCTCATGGCCGGCGTGATCGACGAGCGGGCGCTGATCGTTCGTGACTACCTTTCCAACGGCCGGCGCACCCGCAGCGCCGAGAGCGTGCTCGAGCAGCTCGAGCAGATCCCGTCGGCCGAGCTCATCGACCTGTCGGCGATCAGCACCGTGCTGGGCTTCTCCAGCAGCCCGGACGCGCTCGACGAGGCAGTGAGCCCGCGCGGCTACCGCCTGCTCGCCCGGGTCCCGCGGCTGCCGGCCGCCGTCATCGACCGGCTGGTCGATCACTTCGGGTCCCTGCAGCGGCTGCTCGCCGCCTCCAGCGACGACCTCATCGAGGTCGAAGGCGTCGGCGAGATGCGGGCGCGCGGGATCCGCGAGAGCCTGTCGCGGCTCGCCGAGACCACCATCCTCGAGCGTCACCTGTAGGGCCGCCCGTCCGAGGTGCCGGGCGGCGTCCGGGTCAGTGCAGCAATGCGTCGCGGCCCTGCAGGATGTGCTCGGCCATCAGGTTCCCGGCGCGCCGGTCCTCCCCGGTCGCGATCGCCTCGACGATCATGCGGTGGAACTGCGCAGAACGGCGCCGCTCGTCGAGGTCGTACCTGCGGAATGCGGCGAAGACCAGGGGCGCGTCGACCGCCTGGCCGAGCAGCTGCGCGAGCCTCGGATGCCGGGCCGCCTCGACGATCCGCCCGTGCAGCTTCTTGTTGGCCGCGTTCACCAGCCGGATCGACTCGGTGGTCGCATCGCTCGACTCGACGACCTGCTCGAATTCCGCCGCGTCCGCGCGCAGCAGCTCCACGAGCTCCGGCGTCGCGCGTTGCGCCGCGAGCTCGGTGGCATAGGCCTCGAGCCGGCAGCGCATCTCGTAGAAGTCGTGGATCTCCTCCTCGGAGACCGGCCGCACTATGGCGCCCCGGTTCGTCTTGCTCTCGACCAGCCCCTCGGCCTGCAACCGGCGCAGCGCTTCGCGGATCGGCGTCCGCGACAGGCTCAGCTCTGCGGCCAGCCGCTGCTCGATGAGGCGCTCCGAGGGCGGGATGCGTCCTTCGACGATCGCGTCGCGGATCCGGTCGTACGCGTCACGCGCCTGGTTCATGTGCCCTCTGCGGAATCAGGAGGTCGCCGCCCCGATGTCGACGGCCGAACTGCCCTCCGGGGCGTCGATCTCGACGATCGGCTCCTCCCGGTCATCGTACTCAAGCCGAAGCGCACGGCTGATCACCGCGTGCATGTCATACATGGCCGTGATGTAGGTGAGCTCGAAGATCTCGACGTCGCTCAGGAATCCCTTCAGGGCGGTGAAGACGCCGTCGGCGATGCGGCCACCGCTGCCGACCAGCCCATCGGTGTAGGCCAGGACGGCGCGCTCCTCGGGGGTGAACTCGTCGGAGGTCTGCCACGAGGGAATCGCGGCGATCTTCGCTTCGCTCATCCCGAGGCTGCGGCACGACTTGCAGTGCTGGGAGAACACGAACTGGCTGCCACGCAGCCAGCCGGCGCGCGTCTGGCCGAGCTCGCGCAGGATCGGCGAGAGCTTGCGATCCGGATTCGCGTAGAGCCGGAACCCGAGGACCGCATGCTCGAGCACGTCGGGGGCGAGGGCGAAGACCGTCCACCAGTTCCCCGGCGTGCCGGTCGCCGTGCCGGGGGTGTCGACGGGGTCGACTCCGTCTCCGAAGAGCCGGTCGTACATGCGGTGGACGATGGGGGCGGCGGTGTCGGTACGTCGAACCTGGCTCAGGCGGGGCATCGTGGCCTCTTCTCTCGTTGCGGGCTTGTCGGTGTGGTTACGGGGTTCGGAATTCGGTCTCGAGATCTCTCATCCGGTCGAGCCCGAGAAGCTCGGTGACGCCGTCGAAGGTCGCCATGACGCTCGCGGAACCGGCCGTCGACCGGGTCGCGCGTAGCCCGGCGAGCATCGAGCGCACGCCGTGCATGGCAGTCAGCAGCGTGCTGATCGGGAAGATGACGACGTTGTAGCCGAGCCGCCGTACGAGGTCGACGCTCAGCACCTCGGTCTGGCCGCCCTCGACCCAGTTGAACAGCAGCGGGTAGCCGGCGAGGCGGGTCGCGACGAGCTCGATGTCGGCCTCGGTACGGGGCGCCTCGACGAACAGCACATCGGCGCCGGCGTCCGCGAAGGCCTTGGCGCGGTCGATGGCATCGTCGACCCCGTTCACCGCCAAGGCGTCGGTGCGCGCGACGACGAGCAGGTCGGGATCGGTACGCGCGGCGGCGGCGGCGCGGATCTTGGCGACCGCGTCGCTCCGGTCGATGACCGCCTTGCCGGCCATGTGGCCGCAGCGCTTCGGATACACCTGGTCCTCGAGCTGGATGCCGGCGACGCCCGCCTGCTCGTAGTCCTTGACCGTGCGGACGACATTGATCTCGTTGCCGAACCCGGTGTCGGCGTCCGCGATCACCGGCTGGGACGTCGCCTGGCAGATCCGACGCACAGCATCGAGCATCTCGGTGCCGGTCACCAGACCCACGTCCGGTCTCCCGAGCAGGCTGGCCGAGACACCGAACCCCGATACGTAGCAGCCGTCGAAGCCGGCCTCCTCGACGAGGCGCGCGCTCATCGCGTCGTACGCCCCGGGGAGGATGACGGTGCCGCCCTGCACCTGCGCACGGAAGTCCGCGCGGCTGGGCGGCCGGCGATTGAGGAAGTCAGACATCGGAGCTCCGTGGTGTCGCGGGAGGATCGGACGCAAGAACGGTATCGCTCCCGATCCTCGCCATGAGTGGCTTTGCGGCGATGAAGGCGAGCCCTGCCACTGGTCCGGCGATTGTGGCAGCCCAGCGGAGCCACGCCGCCGGGTCCAGGCCGATCAGCTGGTCGAGCGCGAACCGGCCGGGTCCTGCGAGAGCCACGCAGGCGGCGACGGCCGCCAGCAGTGCGGGCAGCTCGATACCGTTCTTCGAGCCCCACAGACCGTTCTTCCAGTGCACCGACGCGGCAACCACCAGCGTGCCCGCGAGCGCAGCCGCCGCGAACGGTGTGATCAGGCCGAGCACGAGCAGCGCCCCAGCAACGAGCTCGAGAGCGATGGCGACGGCGACATTGGTGCGGGCCGGCCGGAATCCGACGCGATCGAAGATCGCGACCGTCCTGTCGAAGCCCTCACCGCTGAACGCTCCGGTGAGCTTCTGCATCGCATGGCCCGCCATGAGCAGGCCGAGGACCACTCGAAGAAGTAGCAGCGCCGTGTCGAGTGTGTACGCCACCCGCGCTAGTCCTTGATCGCGACGCCGCGCTGAGTCGGCGCGTCGTAGGACGGTTGCTCGACGTTCGACACGTTCGTGCCGTACGCCGACGCCAGGTGCAGCAGGCAGATCGGAACGATCTGGGTCTGGTGGTCGAGCATGCTCTGGGCGACCTTCTCGTACAACGGCTTCCGCTCAGCGGGGTCGACCGGGCCGGCCGCCTGCTTCGCCAGATCGATGGTCTCCTGGGAGGCCGCCTGCCCGATGTTGAAGGGATGGCCCGGCATGAAGTAGGCCATGGCGCCGTTCGGATCGGGGGTGCCGACGTACGGCAGCGCCGCCGCCTCGACGGTCTGGTCTACGGCGAACTCCTGGCGCAGCTGTGCAGAGGGAACCGGTTTCACGCTCGCTGCGATCCCGACCTCGGCGAGCTGCGCCTGCACGACCTCGGCCAGCTGGGTGAACATGGTGATGTTCGGTGCGAGCAACGAGATCTCGACCCCGGCGGTCGCGCCGGCCTCGGCCAGCAGCGCCTTTGCCTTCTTCGGGTCGTGTGGGTAGGTCTGCAGGCCGTCGCCTACCTTATCGCTGTAGCCGACAGAGGTCCGCGGAACGGCCTGGATGCTGGGCGTACAGTGGCCGTCGAACAAGCCCTGGGAGATCTTCTCGCGGTCCAGGGCGTACTGGATCGCCAGCCGGGCCTTCTCGTCGTCGAACGGGGCCTTCGCCGCGTTCACCGCCAGGTAGAGGAAGTTGTTCGCCTCGCTGGCGACGACCTTGTAACCCTTCGCGACGGCTTGGTCCACCTGGCCCGGCTGCAGGTAGATGCCGTCCAGCTCGCCGCTCTGCAACGCGTTGTACCGAGTCTGGTCGTCGATCATCACGCGATAGGTCATCGTGGCGACGTTCTGCGCACCGGAGTCCCAGTAGCCAACAGACTTCGCGAACTCGGCGCGTTCGCCGGGCACGAACTCGGTCAACGTGTATGAACCGATACCGACCGGTCCTTGATCGAGCGCTCCCGACTGGGCCGCGGTGGGCGAGACGATGATTCCGGAGCGCACGCCGAGGGCGGTCAGGTACGCGCCGAGTCCGCCGGAGACGTTGATCTTGATGGTCTTCGAATCGATCACCTCGGCAGACGCGAACGCCGCCGACTCGGCCGCCAGCAGGCTGCCCTTGGCGGCGTTGCGTTCGAGGTTGAACTTCACCGCCTCCGCGTCGAACGGCGTGCCGTCGGCGAAGGTCAGTCCCTCGCGCAGGCTCAGCGTGACGGACAGGTTGTCGTCGGCGACCGTCCAGTCCGTGGCCAGCATCGGCTGCAGCTGCGCCTTCTGGTCCAGATCGAACAGCCGGTCATACACCGGGCGGAATACCGGCAGGTCGCCACCGCTGAGGCTCTTGACCGGGTCCCAGCTCGCTGGGAAGGCGATCGTCGCCCACCGGAAGTGCGCGTTCTTGTCGAAGCCCTGCTCGAGCTTGAAAGCGGTGGGCAGGGAGCCGGTCGCAGTGTCCTCTCGCGGGATCGGCGCATTGCCGCACGCCGATATCAGCAGGGCCAGCGAGAGCCCGGCGACCCCGGCTCCGATCCTCGACTTCATGACGGTCCAATCTGCAGCTCCGGGCCGTTGGCGCGTCCAACGGCGTACGTAGGTTGTACACAATTACGCAAGAAATTCCTAGTGTGTTCGCTGGACAGCGGCCAGATCATCTGTTGATGTACACAATTCATTGCACCCACCGGTGACGTGTGCAACAGTGAGGGCATCTTGAGCGTTGCGCTCGACGTATCCGCGTCCACGTCACCTGGAGGAGACCGCCATGGCCACGAACCCCGATCGACCGTTCGAAGTAACCGGCATCAACCACCTCGCCCTCGTCTGCTCCAACATGGAGAAGACCGTCGAGTTCTACGAGGACGTGCTCGGCTTCCCGCTGATCAAGACCGTCCAGCTTCCGGGCGGCCGCGGGCAGCACTTCTTCTTCGACATCGGCGGCGGGAACCATCTCGCGTTCTTCTGGTTCCCCGATGCGCCTGCTCCGGCGCCGGGTGTCGCGGCCGCCGCAGGCATGCCGGGCACCGGCGACCTCACCAGCGCCGTCGGTTCGATGAACCACGTCGCGTTCACGATCCCGCTCGACAAGTTCGAGGAGTACCGCGACAAGCTCATCGAGGCCGGCGTCAACACGGGCGTCATCCTCAACCACGACGACAGCGAGTCCACCGTCGCGCAGGAGATGCACCCCGGCGTGTTCGTCCGCTCGCTGTACTTCATGGATCCCGACGGCATTCTGCTCGAGTTCGCCTGCTACACGCGCGAGATGACCGACGACGACGTGAAGCACGCTCCGTCCAAGCAGACCGCGGGAGCCTAGCCGGAAAAGGGACTCGGGCGTCTCGCGGTCAGTAGAGGCTGAACGGGGTGCGGCCGCTGACGACGGCGCCCTGGTGCGCCTCGAGCCAGTAGTCGCCCGCCCCCAGCAACGGCCGCGGGCCCGCGCAGCCCGGCTCCGATACCTTGCCGGACCACAACAGCGAGAACTCGACCTTCTCCCCGGGCGCCAGCACGCGGGTGTCGACAGAGGTCCCCGGATAGCAGTCGTTGCTCGACCACCGACGGGTCCCGTCGGCGTCGAAGATCAGGATCTCCTGCGTCGCCGCGTCGAGGTCACGGACGCACGGCTCGCCGCCGGCGTTGACCACGCTGAGCGAGAGCTTCGGCTTGTCGCCGACGGCGAAGACGTTGTTGGTCGCCGAGGCGACGACCTGCAGCTGCGCGTCCTGGCAGGCGGCGGGGGCGGCCGGCGGCGTCGGGCTCGTCCCCGTCGCCGGCGAGGTGACCACTGGCGCGGACGACGCGGTGGCCGGTGCCGAGGACGTGAGCGGCGCGGCGGACGACGTCGCGGGGCTGGTAGCGGTCGACGGGGTCTCGCCCGCCGCCGAGCCGCCGTCGCCGCCGTCGAATACGGCGAGGACCAGCGTCACCACGAGAGCGACCGCGGCGACCAGGACCGCCACCGCTGCCAGCCGGCGGCGCCAGTAGACCGCCGGCGCCAGGGGTCCGACCGGATTGAGCACGGTCTCAATCTAGGTGCGCCCCGATGTGAAGCCGAGGCAAAACGCCGAGGCAACGGCCAAGGTGCCGCTTTGGCACGATGGACGTCATGTCTGTCGAGTACGACGCCATCATCGACGCGGTGAGCCGGTGGTACGGCGACCACGCCCGCGACCTCCCGTGGCGCGGCGCGCACGTGAGCCCGTGGGCGGTGATGGTCAGCGAGTTCATGCTGCAGCAGACACCTGTCGCGCGCGTGCTCCCGGTCTTCGAGGCGTGGCTCGAGCGGTGGCCCGAGCCGTCGTCGCTCGCGTCCGCGACCACCGGTGACGCCGTGCGGATGTGGGGAAAGCTGGGGTATCCGCGACGGGCGCTGCGTCTGCACGCGGCGGCGGTCGAGATCACCGGGCGGCACAGAGGGGTGGTCCCGGAGGACCTGACCGCGCTGAAGGCGTTGCCGGGCGTCGGTGACTACACCGCGGCCGCGGTCGCGGCCTTCGCATTCGGACGTCGGGTCGCCGTGGTCGACACCAATGTGCGCCGGGTGGTGCACCGCTCGGTGCTCGGCGCGGCGGACGCCGGCCGGTCGACGACGAAGGCGGACTTCGCGCTCGTCGAGGCCATGCTGCCGACGGATGCGACGTCCGCGGCGCGCGCCTCCATCGCGCTGATGGAGCTCGGGGCACTGGTGTGCACCGCCAAGGATCCGCGCTGCGCCGACTGCCCCTTGGTCGAGGACTGCGCCTGGGTCCACGCGGGCCGACCGGCGTACGACGGGCCCGCCCGGCGCATCCAGCGGTTCGCCGGCACCGATCGCCAGGTGCGGGGTCTGCTGATGGACGTCCTACGAGCCAGCGACTGCGCCGTCGAGAAGGCGGCCCTCGACGTGGTCTGGTCCGACGAGGCCCAACGCGGACGGGCGCTGCAGGGCCTGCTGGACGACGGCCTGGCCGTGCGCCGCGAGGACGGACGCTACGCGCTTCCCGGGTGAGCGCTTGCCGACCGCGGCAGCGAGGACTAGAACTGTTCTAGAATCCCATTCGCTTACAGGAACGAGCTCGCATGACGTCGCCGGGCGCGAGCACACCCCGCTCGTCCTGGCTGACACTGTCCGCCGTCTGCCTGGTCAGCGTCCTCATGTCGCTGAACATGAACACGCTCAACATCGCGCTCCCGATCCTGACGCGGCACTTCGACGCCTCCCCGACCGCGGCCAGCTGGCTGCTGCTGTCGTACATGGTCACCAACTGCGCGCTGCTCGTGCCGTTCGGCAGGCTCGCGGACAGCCTCGGCCAGCGGCGCGTCTACCTCTGGGGCCTCGGGACGTTCATCATCGCCGGCTTCCTGTGCGGGCTGGCACCCGACATCGAGACGCTGATCGCCCTGCGCGCCTTGCAGGCGGTGGGCTCGGCAGCCCTGCTGGCCAACGGCGCGACCCTCATCCACGACGCCTTTCCGGCGTCGCGGCTCAGCAACGCCATGGGCTTCTACACGGCCTCCTTCTCGGTGGCCGCGCTCATCGGTCCGACCCTCGGCGGCTTCATCGCCGAGCTCGGCGGCTGGCAGTGGGTCTTCTGGTTCAGCCTGCCGCTCGCGGTACCGGCGTTCCTCTGGGGCGTCCGGCAGATCGCCGGACGCCCGCCGGCGCAGACGCGGGCGTCCCTGGACGGCGCCGGCAACGGCGTGCTCATGACGATCCTCATCCTGGCCACCTTCGGCATCTCGAGGGCCTCGGACCTGGGCTGGACGCATCCGCTGATCATCTGGACGCTGGCTGTGAGCGTTGCCCTCGTTCCGGCACTGGTCGCGATCGAGCGCCGGGCGACCAACCCGATCCTGAACGCGGAGGTGCTGCGCAGCAACGGAGTGGCGTCGATCTACACGGCGGGATTCCTCAACGGCGCCGCCCGCTTCCCCATCGTGATCGTGATGGGGCTGTACTTCCAGGCCGTTCAGGGCCACAGCGCCGCAGTCGCGGGACTCTACCTGCTACCCGTCCCGGCGGGCATGATCAGCACGGCGATGCTGCTCGGCCGGTTCGCGAAGCGGTACGACCCGCGCCTACTGGCGACCGTCGGCTCCCTGATCGGCATGGTCGGCCTCGGCATCGTGCTGGCCAGCTCGTTGCTGCAGCACGACGCCCTGCTGCTCGGCGGCCTGACCCTCACCGGAGCGGGCACCGGCGTGTTCATGGGATCGAACACGACCGCGCTGCTGACCGCCCTCCCCGAGCAGGCCATCGGAGTGGGCAACGCCGTCCGCCTGATGCTGCAGAACGTCGGGAACCTGCTGAGCGTCGCCGTGTCGCTCGCGCTCATCGCCGGCGTGCTGCCCCGCGAGAAGCGCAGCGTGGTGATGCAGGCCGACGCGGACGGCGTCGCGGGCGTCACCCCGGCCGAGCTCGCGCCCGGCTTCCACGCCGCACTGGTGTTCCTGCTGGCCCTGTCGCTGTTCGGCGTCCTCAGCTGCGCGCGCGGCCAGCGCCTCGCGACCCGCGCCGCGCGCTGCGCTACTCCCGCGACGTCCGCCACGTAACCAGCGCGTCGAGCGCCTCGACCCCCCGCGAGGTCGCCCGGAGCGGGTTGACCTCGATGGACTCGAGGTCGTCACCGAGCGCCTGGGCCAGCTGCACGAGCCGCGCGATCACGTCGGTCAGCTCGTCGAGGTCTACCTCGTGCGCGCCGCGCGCACCGGAGAGCACCCCGATCCCGCGAAGCTCGCCGAGCGCGTCCCTGATGGACCGCCTGCTCACCGGGAGCACCCGCAGCACGCTCTCACCGAGCAGCTCCACCCAGATGCCGCCGAGGGCGACGGCCAGGGTCAGCCCCCACTGCGCGTCGCGGACGACGCCCACCAACAGCTCCGGGCCCGGCGCGCTCATCGGCTGCACGATGACGGCGTCGGCCGGGGTCCCGCTGCTGTGCACCGCGTGCAGGATCTCCGTGAACGCCGTCTGGACCGCCGCGGCGTCGGCGAGCCCGAGCCGCACACCGCCGATGTCGCTCTTGTGCGCGATACCGTCGCCGGCCACCTTCAGCACCACCGGGTAGCCGATCTCGGACGCCGCCGCGACCGCCGCGTCGGCGGAGCCGGCGAGCCGGGTGGCGACGACGGGGATGCCGTTGCGGCGTAGCAGCTCGCCGGCGCGCAGCTCGCTCCAGACCCCCTGCCGGGCACCCGCGGGCCACTGGACGTGCGGCAAGGCGCTCAGCCCCGGCTCGCCGACGTGCGCGACCAGCGCGTGGTAGCGCGCGGCGTTGCCGACCGCGGTCATGGTGTGCTCGATGCCGCCGAAGACCAGCGGAAACCCTGACCGCTCGCGCAGCAGCCGGCCAATGTCGGTGATGTCGGTGAGGCAGTTGCTGACCGGGATGACCGGCAGTGGGGAGCGGGCGATGCGCTCGGCGTTCGCCGTCCACACCTCGACCGCCGCCTCCAGATCCGGCGGCGGCGTCCGCGGCACCTCGGTGAGCAGCATGACCGCGTCGATGCCGGGGTCCTGCGCCACGATGTCCAGCGCGCGCCCCAGCAGAGTGCGATCGAGCAGCACGTAGCCGGTGACGTCCAGCGGGTTGTTCGCGCTCGCGAAGCCGGGCAGGATCTCGACCAGCCGCCGGGTCGTCTCCGGCGCGAAGTCGACGAGCTCGAGTCCTTCGTCGTCGGCGCGGTCGCAGATGATCTCCGAGGCCCCGCCGGACGGCGTCACGACCCCGAGCCGGCGTCCGGCCAGCGGCCCGATCTCCGAGAGCAGCGACGCGGTCGTCAGCAGGTCCTCCACGGAGGTCACGCGCAGCACCCCGAGCTGGCGGAACACCGCGTCGACGACGGCGTCGTCCCCGACGAGCGCTCCGGTGTGCGCCTGCGCGGTGTGCGAGGCCTTGGCGCTGCGGCCGATCTTCAGCGCGACGATCGGCTTCCCGGCGTCGCGGGCCGCCCGGGCAACCGCGATGAACTCCTCGGGGCGCCGGATGCTCTCCAGGAACAGCGCGATGCACTTCGTGCCGGGATCGTTCACGAGGTGGGCGATCACGTCGGTCACCGAGATGACCGTCTCGTTGCCCATGCTGGTCAGGAAGCTCAGCCCGATGCTGCGGGCGTGCGCGAAGGCCAGCACGCTGCTGGCGAGGGCTCCCGACTGCAGCACCACCCCGACTCCGCCGGAGACCATCGGCCGCGGAACGGGCAGGCCGTACGGCGTGATGGACTCGGTGGCGTTGATGAAGCCGTTGCCGTTCGGCCCGAGCACGAGCAGGTCGTTCTCCTCGGCGAACGCCGCGAGCTCTCGCTCGCGCGCCGCGCCCTCCGCCCCGACCTCGCCGTACCCCGCGGTGAGGACGACGTAGTTGCGGATCCCCCGGTGCATGCCCTCCTGCATCACCGGCACCACGGCGTCGATGGGCGTCATGAGATACGCCAGGTCGACCGGGACGGGAACGTCGGAGAGCGAGCGGTGCGTCGGTACGCCGTGCGCGGGCGTGCCCTTGGGATTGATCAGATGGACCTCGCCGTCGAAGTCGCCGGTGACCATGTTCGCGTAGGTGGCGATCGACCATCCGGACTTGTCGGTGGCGCCGACGAGCGCGATCGACCGCGGCCGGAAGAAGCTGCTCAGGTCTTTCACACGACCTCCAGGACGGCTGCTTTTGGAATCACGCTCTAGAACTCTTTCGGTCACTGTGGTGCAATACCCGCAACGCGTCAAGGCAGCAGCGGCGCCCAACCCGAAGGAGCGGCGCGTGAGCCTGGACCATGACCTCGTCGGATCGCCGAGCGAGCCGGTCACCGCTCGCTGGAGCGACACCGAGACCCTCCTCTACGCGCTCTCGCTGGGATACGGGCACGACGACCAGCTGGTCGACCTGCGGTACACGAGCGAGAACACCGCCGGTGTCGAGCAGGTCGTGGTGCCGACGTACGGCGTGATCATGGCCTCGGGCGCCGGCCGTGGGCGCAGCCTCGGCGACTTCGACCGGGCGCTGCTGGTGCACGCCGAGCAGGGCCTGCAGATCCACCGTCCCATCCCCGCCGCGGGAGAGGCACAGGTGACCTCCACGGTCATCGGCATGTACGACAAGGGCAAGGCCGCGATCGTGACGACGGAGGCGCGGGCGGTCGATGCGCGGACCGGCGAGCCGCTCGTCACGTCGACGTCCTCGGTGTTCATCCGCGGCGAGGGCGGGTTCGGCGGTGAGGCCGGCCCCAGGTCGGACTGGCAGCGTCCTGACCGCGAGCCGGACTTCACCGCCTCCACGACGACGTGGCCCGGACAGGCGCTGCTGTACCGGCTCAACGGCGACCGCAACCCGCTGCACGCCGATCCCGAGTTCGCCGCGCGGGGCGGCTTCGGCAAGCCGATCCTGCACGGGCTGTGCACCTACGGCATCAGCGCGCGGCTGCTGCTGGGCCTGGAGGGCGCCGGCGAACCGGCGGAGATGCGCGAGTTCAACGCCCGGTTCAGCTCGCCGGTGATCCCCGGCGACACGCTGACGCTGCACGCCTGGGACGTCGGCGACGGAGGATTCGCCTTCCAGACGACGGGCTCCGGCGGCCGCGTCGTCCTCGATCACGGCGTGAGCCGCTTCGGAAGCGACCCCGCGTAGGCAGCCGTGGCGCGCAGCGAGCACCGTCGCTGGGGCAAGACCGCCCAGACGCAGGCCGACATCCTCGACGCGGCGGTCGCCGTGTTCGCTGAGCGCGGCTACACGACGGCGACGATCGCCGACGTCATCGAGCGGGCCGGCTCGAGCGTCGGGAGCATCTACCACCACTTCGGCGGGAAGGCCGAGCTGTTCCATGCGCTGTGGGCCGAGCACACCCAGGGGCTCGAGCGGTCCGCGGCGGAGGCGGTCGCGAAGGCCCGGGAGGACGGCGTCAGCACGCCGATCGCGCTGTTCGAGGCCGGGGGCGCCGCCTACCTGCGCGCGGTATGGCGCGACCGGCGGGTCGCCCGGATCTTCTGGACCGGCGACGCGCCGCCCGGCTTCGAGGTGCTCCGGCGGCAGCGGGGCCAGGCGTGGATCGAGAACAACCTGAAGCTGCTGGGGCTCGCCGGCTCGCTCGAGGACCGGTTCGTGGCGGCGGTGTTCACCGCGATCATGGGCGAGGCCGCGCGGACCGTGATCGGCTGCGCCCGGTCCAAGCAGGCCGAGGCGATCATCGCGGAGGCCGTGCGCGTCAGCCGCGCCGTGGCCGAGAGCCGCGGCACGCCGGATTGACCCCGGCATACGAATCTGCGGTGGAGCGGGACACGCTATCGGGTCGATAGCGTGCTCCACTCCACCGCAGAACGTGGGTGCCGGAGCGCCTGCCGCTAGGCGGTCGCGCCTCCCGACGCGGCGTCGCCGGACGGCGTCCCGTGCTCGGGCTGCGCACCGGGCGTCGCCTCGGGGACGGCGCCGGTGCCCGACACGTGGTCGATACCGGTGCCGATCTCGTCGGCGGTGACCGCCACCGGTTCCTTGCGCGCCTCGGCGCGGAAGGAGAAGTGGAAGTCCGGCAGCTTGTTCTTCTCGGCCGCGAGGATCTGCTCCGTCGGGAGCGTCTTCCCGTCGGCGTCGATGACGTCGACCTTGATGACCGAGCCGCTCGGGATCTCGCCGTACAGGATCTTCTCCGACAGCTGGTCCTCGATCTCGCGCTGGATCGTCCGGCGCAGCGGGCGGGCGCCCATCACCGGGTCGAAGCCCTTGCGAGCCAGCAGGTTCTTCGCGGCGTCGGTCAGCTCGATCGTCATGTCCTTCGCGGCCAGCTGGACGCCGACGCGGGTGATCATGAAGTCGACCATCTCGACGATCTGCTGCTGGGTCAGCTGGTGGAAGACCACGATGTCGTCGATGCGGTTGAGGAACTCCGGACGGAAGTTCTTCTTCAGCTCATCGTTGACCTTCAGCTTCATCCGGTCGTAGTTCGACGAGTCGTCGTTGCCGCTCTGGAAGCCCAGGCCGACCGCCTTCGCGACGTCCTTGGTGCCGAGGTTGGTGGTCAGGATGAGCACCGTGTTCTTGAAGTCCACGATGCGGCCCTGGCCGTCGGTCAGGCGACCTTCCTCGAGCACCTGCAGGAGCGTGTTGAACACGTCCGGGTGCGCCTTCTCGATCTCGTCGAACAGCACGACGGAGAACGGCTTGCGGCGCACCTTCTCGGTCAGCTGTCCGCCCTCGTCGTACCCGACGTACCCGGGAGGGGCACCGACGAGCCGAGAGACGGTGTACCGGTCGTGGAACTCCGACATGTCGATCTGGATGAGCGCGTCGGCGTCCCCGAACAGGAACTCCGCGAGCGCCTTCGCGGTCTCGGTCTTACCGACGCCGGACGGGCCGGCGAAGATGAACGAGCCACCGGGCCGCTTGGGGTCCTTCAGGCCGGCGCGGGTACGGCGGATCGCCTGCGACACCGACTTGATGGCCTCTTCCTGGCCGATGATCGTCTTGTGGAGCTCGTCCTCCATGCGCAGCAGGCGGGTCGTCTCCTCCTCGGTGAGCTTGAAGACCGGGATGCCGGTCCAGTTGGCCAGCACTTCAGCGATCTGCTCCTCGCCGACCTCGCTGATGACGTCCAGGTCGCCCTGGCGCCACTGCTCCTCACGAGCGGACTTCTTCTCCTGCAGCTTGCGCTCGTCGTCGCGCAGCTTCGCGGCACGCTCGAAGTCCTGCGAGTCGATGGCCGACTCCTTCTCACGACGCACCGACGCGATCTTGTCGTCGTACTCGCGCAGGTCCGGCGGGGCCGTCATCCGCTTGATGCGCATGCGGGCGCCGGCCTCGTCGATGAGGTCGATGGCCTTGTCGGGCAGGAACCGGTCGCTGATGTAGCGATCGGCCAGCTGCGCGGCGGCGACCAGCGCGTCGTCGGTGATCGAGATGCGGTGGTGCGCCTCGTAGCGGTCACGCAGGCCCTTGAGGATCTCGATGGTGTGCGCCAGCGACGGCTCGCCGACCTGGATCGGCTGGAACCGGCGCTCGAGCGCGGCGTCCTTCTCGAGGTGCTTGCGGTACTCGTCGAGCGTGGTCGCGCCGATGGTCTGCAGCTCGCCGCGGGCCAGCATCGGCTTGAGGATGTTCGCCGCGTCGATCGCGCCCTCCGCGGCACCCGCGCCGACGAGGGTGTGGATCTCGTCGATGAACAGGATGATGTCGCCGCGGGTGCGGATCTCCTTGAGCACCTTCTTCAGGCGCTCCTCGAAGTCACCGCGGTAGCGGGAGCCGGCGACCAGTGCGCCGAGGTCGAGCGTGTAGAGCTGCTTGTCCTTGAGCGTCTCGGGGATCTCGCCCTTGACGATCGCCTGGGCCAGGCCCTCGACGACGGCGGTCTTGCCGACGCCGGGCTCACCGATCAGCACCGGGTTGTTCTTGGTGCGACGGCTCAGCACCTGCATCACGCGCTCGATCTCCTTCTCGCGCCCGATGACCGGGTCGAGCTTGCCCTCGCGGGCGGAGGCGGTGAGGTTGCGGCCGAACTGGTCGAGCACCAGGCTGCTGGACGGCGTCCCCTCGGCGGGAGCGCCGGCGGTCGCGGTCTCCTTGCCCTGGTAGCCCTGCAGGAGCTGGATGACCTGGGTGCGGACCCGGTTGAGCTCGGCACCCAGCTTGACCAGGACCTGCGCGGCGACTCCCTCACCCTCACGGATCAGGCCGAGCAGGATGTGCTCGGTGCCGATGTAGGTGTGGCCCAGCTGCAGCGCCTCGCGCAGCGACAGCTCGAGGACCTTCTTGGCGCGCGGGGTGAACGGGATGTGCCCGGACGGCGCCTGCTGCCCCTCGCCGATGATCTCCTCGACCTGCGAACGGACGGCCTCGAGCGAGATGTTCAGCGACTCGAGGGCCTTCGCGGCCACTCCCTCGCCCTCGTGGATCAGGCCGAGCAGGATGTGCTCGGTGCCGATGTAGTTATGCGAGAGCATGCGGGCTTCTTCTTGTGCGAGTACGACGACTCGGCGGGCCCGGTCAGTAAAGCGTTCGAACATGCGTCAGTCTCCTTCAAGGCCGCTCCCGTAGGAAGCAGCGCACCAGGCGCCGGAGCGGTTATCCCATTAAACGACGCCTCAGCCCGGGTTTCTTCCTCTCAGGGCCTCCGATCGGTACGCCGAGGGCGAACAGCGAACGTGTCGGGCGTCACCGGCGCGATAGTCTGGCTGCCCGAGCCGGCGACGAAAAGAGACGCGAATGAAGTTCGAACTGCGCACCTACCGTGCGGCCGAGGGCAAGATGGCGGCCCTGCAGACCCGCTTCCTCGACCACACGTTGAGCATCTTCCCTCGACACGGCATCCACAGCGTCGGCTACTGGGTTCGCGAGGACGACCCCTCGCTGCTGGTCTACCTCATCTGGCACGAGGGCGACGCGCGCGCGAACTGGGACAACTTCAGGGCCGACCCCGAGTGGGTTGCCGCCCGCGCGGCCTCCGAGGTGGACGGCTCGCTCACCGACTCGATCGAGTCGGTCTTCCTGGACCCGGTCGAGGCCCTCGCCGTCGGCGACCTGCCCGCCACGAACTGACGCCGACTCGGCTCGATAGGCGCTACCGCTCGTTGAGCACGGCAACCAGTCGCTCGAGCGGGCCGACGGCGCGCAGGATCGCCGCGCGGTCCTTGCTCGGCAGATGCTCGAGGGCGTCGGTGAGCCGCCGCTCGTGAGCGCTCATCCACTGCCGCAGCTGCTGCTGCCCCTGCGAGGTGAGCTGCACCAGAGCCACCCGCTTGTCCTCGGGATGCTTGGTTCGTTCGGCGCGTCCGGCCGACACCGCCTGCTCGACGAGGCTGCTCACCGTGTTCGGCGCCAGCAGCATGAGGTCGGCGAGGTCGCCCACGCGCGTCGCGCGATGCTCGTCGAGATGCTGCATGAGCTCCACCTGCGCCATCGGCAGCGACTCCCACGAGTACTCCGTCCGAATGCTGCGCCTGAGCGCCCTCCGCAGCCTGGTGATGACCTCGGTGAGCGTGGCGACGTCGGACGGCGGGGGTGGCATGGAAGCGATCATAGCCTCGGCGCAGATCTGTCGGTGACAGATATAAAACGGTAGAGTGACGCCTCATGGGACCCGCACGATCTGGCCCGCGGCTCCACGTCGCCGCGGATGACGACGAGCACCGCGACCAGCTGCTGCAGGCTCGGCATCCGATCTTGTCCAGGATCTTCCGCGAGCGGCCCGCCGCCGCGTGGGTCCGCGCTTCCCCGCGCGCCCATTGGATCGCGGTGGCCACGGTCTGTGCGGGCGCATTCATGGGCCAGCTGGACGCCAGCATCGTCTCGCTGGCGCTGCCTGCGATGCAGAAGGGCTTCCAGGAGTCGGTCAGCGCGGTGCAATGGGTTGCGCTGAGCTACCTGCTCACGCTGGTCGCGCTGGTCGCCCCGATCGGACGCTTCTCCGACTGGCTCGGGCGCAAGGCCGTCTACGTCTACGGGTTCGCGGTCTTCACCATCGCGTCCCTGCTGTGCACGCTGGCGCCCAGCCTCTACGTCCTCATCGCGTTCCGAGTCCTTCAAGCGCTCGGCGCGGCAATGCTCCAGGCCAACAGCGTCGCGCTCATCGCCACCGCGGTACCGCGCGAGCTGCTCACCAAGGCCATCGGCATCCAAGGAGCGGCCCAGGCGATCGGCCTGGCGCTCGGACCGACCGTCGGCGGCCTGCTCGTCGGCGTAGGAGACTGGCGGCTCATCTTCGCGGTGAACGTCCCGGTCGGCCTCGTCGCCATCGTCGCCGGCTGGTACCTGCTGCCGCGCAGCACGTCGTTGACGGCACCTGGCCGGCTCGACGGACGCGGCCTCGCGTTGTTCCTCCCGTCGATCCTGCTCGGGATGCTTGCGTTGTCGTTGGTCGCGGATCACGGGATCGATCGAGTGTGGATCATCGTGACGGCACTCGTCTCCGTGGTGTGCGCGGGCCTGCTGATCCGGCACAGCAGACGAACCCCGGACCCGGCCATCAATGTCGCACTGTTCTCCTCGCGTCCGTTCGCCGTGGGGATCGGCAGCGGCCTGTTGTCCTACGCGGTCCTCTTCGGCGTGCTGTTCGCCGTCCCGATGGCGATGGCTCGCACCCAGTCGGCGGTGACCACCGGACTGGTGCTCACCTCGCTACCGGTCATTCTCGCGCTCGTCGCGCCGGCCGCCGGCTACCTGTCCGATCGGGCCGGCCCGCGCCTCGTCACGGGCACCGGCATGCTCGTCGCCGCGGCGGGACTCGTCCTGATCGCGCTCGAGGGCGACGCACTGTGGGGCCTCGTCAGCGGGCTGGCCGTCCTGGGCATCGGATCGGGGCTCTTCACCCCGGCCAACAACGCGTCGATCATGGCCTCGGCCCCGCGGGCGCAGGCCGGCGCGGCCTCCGGGACGCTGAACATGACGCGCGGGCTCGGAACCGCACTGGGTATCGCCACGGCGACGCTGATCGTGGGCTCCAACGGGCAGTCCGCCCTGGCCGTGGACCGGCTTCCGGTGGCGATGCTGGTGTTCGCGGCCTGGGCTCTCATCGCCGGCGTGCTCTGCCTCGGCAGCCGGACGCCGCGGTCCCTGGCTACCTAGCCCAGCGGTCGGTACCCGCCTTCCTCGATCAGCTCGGTGAGGCGGAACTTCTGCAGCTTGCCCGAGCCGGTCATGGGATAGGCGTCGGTGACGTACCAGGCCGTGGGCGTCTTGTGCGGCGCCAGGTGCTCGCGGCAGTACGCGTGCAGCTCGGCGGCGGTGACCGCCGCGCCGCCGCGCAGCTGGACCACGGCCGCCACGGTCTCGCCCCAGCGCTCGTCCGGTACGCCGACGACCGACACCTGCGCGATCGCCGGGTGCGCGAACAGCAGCTCCTCGATCTCGCGCGGGTAGATGTTCTCCCCGCCGCGGATGATCATGTCCTTCAGCCGGCCGGTGACGGTGAGGTAGCCGCGGGCGTCCATGGTCCCCAGATCACCGGTGTGCACCCACCCGTCGGCGTCGATCGTCTCGGCGGTCCGCTCGGGCATGTTGTAGTAGCCCAGCATCCGCTGGTAGCCGCGGGCGCAGATCTCGCCCTGCCCGCCGACGTCGAGCGCTTGGCCGGACGCGGGGTCGGCGATCTTCACCTCGACGTTCCACAACGGTCGTCCGGCGGTGTGGATCCGGTCCTCGACCGAGTCGTCCGGCCCGGTCTGCGTCACGATCGGGCTGAGCTCGGTCTGCCCGTAGACCGTCGACAGGACGACGCCGAAGCGGTCCTCGATCCGACGCGCGACCGGCGCGGGCACGGCCGAGCCGCCGGAGACGGCCACGATGCACCGGCTGAGGTCGCGCCGGTCGATCGTCGGATGGTCGAGCATCGCGATGAACATCGTCGGTACGCCGTACACCAGGGGCCGCGGCGCGCGCTCGATCACGTCGAGCATCAGGCCCGGCTCGAACATCTGCAGCAGGTGCACGGTGCCGCGCAGGTGCGCCGTCCCGAGGATGGTCATGCCGCAGCCCGCGGTGTGGAACAGCGGCATCGCCGACACGACGTCTCCGCCGCGCACCGCGCCACTGCGCAGGCCGATGTACTGGGCGTTCGTCACCAGCCCTCGGTGATGCAGCAGCGCGCCCTTGGGCCGGCCGGTCGTACCGGAGGTGTACTGGATCTGCGCGGCGTCCCCTGCGGCGACGGACGGCAGGTCCACGTCGGCGGGCCAGGTCCGGACGGCGTCCGCCCAGTCGTCCATGCCGATCAGGACCGGCTTGCGCTCCAGCGGATCGACGGCCGCTTCGGCGATCGCCGCCATGTCGCTGCCGCGGAAGGTGGAGACGTACAGCAGTGCCGCGCACTGCGACTGCTCGAGCACGTACCGCAGCTCCTCGGCCCGCATCGCCGGGTTCGCCGTCACCAGCACCAGCCCCGCGAGCGCCGCGCCGTACTGCGCGATCACCCACTCGGGCACGTTCGGCGCCCAGACGACGATCCGCTCACCGGGGCGGAACCTGCTCGCCAGGTATCCGGCGCAGCGGACGGCGTCGTCGAGCAGCTCGCGGTAGGTCCAGCGCCGCTCGATGCTGCTCGCGCCGGTCAGCGCTGGGCTGCCCGGCAGCGCAACCTCGACCAGCGCGGTCACGTCGCCGCTGTCCGCGACGCACTGCCGCAGCAGGTCGCCCGCGGTCAGGTCGAGCACCGGATACGTCTCGTCCGCCGGCCAGTAGGACGACTCCAGCGCGGTCATCGCTTGCCCTTCCAGCCGCGGGCCTCGGCGACCTCCTGCGCGCGCTCCGGCGCAGGCAGCTCGCCGCCGCCGTCCGGGATGAGCTGCCCGGAGTCGCGCCATGCGACCGCCGCATGGAACCCGTCGCGCTCGGCGAACTCCTTGAACCACTTGCCTTCCGGCGAGTTGCGGGTGATCCCGTCGAAGATCGTGGCGATGGTCTGGGTGCTGTTCAGCCCCATGTTGTCGTACGCCTGGTTGATCATCAGCTTCTGCATCACGAGCTGGTTGGTCGGCATGCCGCTCATCCGGTCGGCCAGCGCCTCGACGGCCTCGTCAAGGCGCTCGGCCGGCACCGACTCGAGCGCGAGCCCCCACTCGGCGGCCTGCGCGCCGCTGATGGTGTCGCCGGTCAGCAGCATCCGCTTCGCGCGCTGCGCACCCAGACGGTACACCCACATCGCCGTGGTGGGACAGCCCCACACCCGCGCCGGCGGATAGCCGATCCGGGCGTCGTCGGCCATGATCAGCACGTCGGCACACAGCGCGATGTCGCTGCCGCCCGCGATCGCGTAGCCGTGCACCTTGGCGATGGTCGGCTTCAGCGAGCGCCACAGGCTGAAGAACTGGTCGGTGTTGCGGCGCATCTCGCGGTAGTCGCGGATCGGGTCCCAGGGGTCGGTCTGCCGCCAGCGGCCCTGGCTCTGGTCCTGCTCGGCGAACTGCTTGAGGTCGTACCCGGCACAGAACGAGTCCCCCGCGCCCTGCAGCACGATCACCCGCACGTCGTCGTCCTCGTTGGCGCGCTCCACGGCGGCCGCGAGCTCGCCGGGCAGCTCGTCGTTGATGGCGTTCTTGCGCTCGGGCCGGTTCAGCGTGATGTACGCCTTCCGGTCCCGGCTCTGGTAGTCGATGGTGGTGAAGTCGCTCAAGGTGTCGCTCCCTGCGTCGTGGTGTGCAGCATGTCGCGGGCGAGCGCGGACCACTGGCGAATCGCGGCGTCCGTGCTCGCGGTGGACCGGCGGAGCACCTGGCCGATGCTCAGCCCGCGGACGAGCGCGAGGGTCATCGCGCTGACCAGCGGAAAGGACGGATGCGCCGCGAGGTCGGGACCGAACGCGCGGCTGAGCACCCGCTCGAGATCGCGGCCGGCCGCCCGCTCGGCGGTGACCAGGTCCGCGCGCAGCTCGGGGTTGGTACGGGCGGCGAGCCACATCTCCATCTCGACCATCGCCGAGTCGGACTGCGCCGCGGTCAGCAGCGCGCGCACCGCACGCTCGACGACGTCGCCGTCTGCGGTCCGCGCGAGTGCCGCCTCGACGGCGGCCTCGTTCGCGTCGACGATGCGCCCGATCACCTCACGCAGCAGATCGCCGCGGGTCGGGAAATGATGCAGCATCGCGCCGCGGCTCGCACCTGCCGCCTTTTGGACGGCGAGCGTCGAGAGCTGGCCGACGCCGTTCGCGCGCAGCACGTCGAGCGCTGCGGACAACAGCCGCTCATGGGTGGCGGCACGTTGCTCGGCGCGGCTTCCCGGAGCAGGCATGCCCGGAGATTTTCACAGTCAGCATTGACTGTCAACCGCGCCCGCGGTGGTTGAACGGCGGCCGCCCCCGCCCGACGCGGTGGGTTGCACCCCGGTAACGCGTGACGCGGTGGCTCCTACCCCGCTATCGCGTCGATAGCGGGGTAGAACCCACCGCATCCGGCGTCGGTGCGGCATCTGGATCAGAGGGGAAGGCGGGTCAGAGGGCGCGGAGCTTCTCCAGCAGCGGCTGCGCCGCCTCGCGCAGGAACGCCTCCTGGGTCTCGTCACCGACCTGCACCAGCGCGACGTCGGTGAAGCCCGCGTCGACGTACGCCTTCACCGACTCGGCGATCTTGTCGAGGTCCGGACCGCACGGGATCGACTCGGCGACGTCCTCCTCGCGGACGAACTGGCTCGCGGCCGCGAATCCCTGCGGCATCGGCAGATCCGCGTTCACCGCCCAGCCGCCGCCGAACCACCGGAACAGCTCGTGGGCGCGCTTGACCGCCTGCTCCTCCGACGGTCCCCAGGAGATCGGGATCTGGCCGATCGCTCGGGCGCCGTTCGGGATCTGCGGCGCGTCCGGCACCGCGTTCCACTGCCGCACCAGGTCGACCTCGGGCTGGACGGCGATCAGGTGGTCGGCCAGCGGGGCGAACCGTTCGATGCCCTGCCCGCCACTCACCGCGACGCCAATGTCCAGCCCCTGCTCCGGCACGTCCCACAGCTTCGCGGTGTCCACGGTGAAGTAGTCGCCCTCGTGGGTGAGCGTCTGTCCGCCGAGCAGGGCGCGGATGATCTCGATCGCCTCGGCCAGCATCTCCTGGCGCGCCTGCGCACCGGGCCAGCCCTCGCCGACGACATGCTCGTTGAGCCGCTCACCGCTGCCGAGCCCGAGGGTGAACCGTCCGTCGGCGAGGAGCTGCGTCGTCGCGGCCTTCTGCGCGACGACTGCCGGGTGGTATCGCGTCGTCGGGCAGGTCACGTAGGTCATCAGGTCGACGCGCTCGGTGGCGTGCGCGACCGCTCCGAGCACGCTCCACGCGTACGGCGCGTGCCCCATCTCGTCCAGCCAGGGGAAGTAGTGGTCGCTCATGACCTCGAAGTCGAAACCGGCCCGCTCGGCTCCCTGCGCATAGCCGACCAGCTGCTTCGGGCCGCTCTGCTCGGTCATCAGCGTGTATCCAAAACGCGTCATCCGGTTCTCCTCATGTTGGTCGGCACTGCCTGATCGTCGGTTATCCCCGTTGTCTTGTTGCGACTTCGGCCGACGTCGCCCGAAGTCGCCACATCACATCGGCGGGACGTCGGCGGCGCGGGCTGCCGCCTCCAGTCGCGCGCGGTACGCGGCCCAGGCGTCGGCGTCCAGGTCCGGGGTGTTCAGGGCGTCGGGGCGCAGGCCGGCGGCGCCGTCGATGAGCTCGCGGACGACGTCCGCGTGGCCGGCGTGCCGGTGCGTCTCGGTGGCGAGGTGGGTCAGGATCCGACCCAGCGTCACCTCGGCCCGCTCGTCCGGCCAGTGCGCGACGCGGCCCCGGGCGTCCAGCTCGAGCGCCGCGACCGTCGCGTCGGCGTGGGCCCACGCGCGCCGGTACAGCCCGACGATGTCCGCGCGGGACTCCTCGGGCGTGGCCCACATGTCGGCGTTGTCCTCCGCGCCGTCCTCGAACCAGGGCAGCGGGATGCCGCTGGGGCGGTCGAAGGTGTCCCCCAGATACCCGAGCTCGATGCTGGCCAGATGCTTCACCAGTCCGAGCAGGTTGGTCCCGGTCGGGGTGAGCGGCCGGCGGACGTCGTACTCCGAGAGGCCCTCGAGCTTCCACAGCATGGCCTCCCGGCCCTGCTGCAGGTAGCGCAGCAGCCAGCCTTTGAGGTCGTCGGGCGCGGGAAGCGGCGGTGTGCTGCGCCGCGCGGTCGCCAGGAAGACGGGGTAGCCGCCCCCGGACTTCTCGATCCGCGTGCAGTCCTCGACGCGCACGTCGCCGAACCCGGCCCGCTCCAGGCGGCTCGCGAGGTCGGCGCGATCGAAGCCGGAGTGCCCGTCGAAGCCGGGCACGTGCGCGTGGAACGAGCCGTCCTCCTTGTCCAGGTCGGCGATGGCCAGGTAGCCGCCGTCCTCGAGCAGCGCGGCGAATCCTGCCAGCACCCGCTCGAGGTCGTGGACGTGGTGCAGCACCATCGAGGACACGATCACGTCGAAGCGCTCCGTCGGCGGGGGCTGCCGCTCGAGATCGAGGTCCCACACGCGCGTCCCGGCCGGAAGCGCACCGGCGGCGACCTTCTGCCCGATCACCGCCCGCATGCCACTCGAGCTGTCGGCGAGGGTGATCGCGGAGAAGCGGTCGACCAGCGCCTGCGACACCAGGCCGGTGCCGGCGCCGTACTCGAGCAACCGGGCACCGGCCGTCGCCGGGATCGCCCGAGCGACGCCCGTCGCCACGGCGGCCGCTCGCTCGACCTTCGCGGGATCGTCGTCCCACGTGGAGGCGTGCTCGTCGAAATGCTCGTTGCCCATACGCCTCACCCTGCCACGGTAGGGCGCCCCCGCGCAGCGCCGATCGAGCGGCTCCGCCGGCGCTTCTCGGATCTACGGCGGATGGTGTCGCCGGTCACATCCGGCCTAATTAGTTGTCTTCTCAACTAATTCGCCGTAGGTTAGTTGTATCAACAACTAAATGCGGTTCCGCTTCCCACCAAGGAGAGACACATGACCACCGTCAGCATCATCGGCTCGGGCAACATGGGCTCGGCGATCGCCGGAGTCGTCGAGAAGGGCGGCAACACCGCTCAGGTCCTCGGCACGGACGCCGTCGACCAGGCCGTCACCGGCGACATCGTCGTCCTCGCCGTCCCCTACCCGGCGTTCGGCGAGGTCCTTGCCCAGCGCGGCGACCAGCTCGCCGGCCGCGTCGTCGTCGACATCACAAACCCGCTGAACTTCGAGACCTTCGACTCGCTGACCGTCGCGGCCGACGGCTCGGCGGCCGCCGAGCTCGCCGAGAAGCTGCCCAGCTCGAAGGTCCTCAAGGCGTTCAACACCAACTTCGCCGCGACGCTGTCCTCGGGGCAGGTCGCCGGGTTGCAGACCACGGTCACCATCGCCGGTGACGACGCCGACGCCAAGGCCGCGCTCGCCGCGGTCGTCACCGCCGGCGGCCTGCGCGCCATCGACGCCGGGGCGCTCAGCCGCGCCCGCGAGCTCGAGGCGATCGGCTTCCTGCAGATCACCCTCGCCGCCGCCGAGAAGATCAGCTGGGCCGGCGGCTTCACCCTCCAGCCGTAGTTCCTCCCGTGTGGGGCGGCGGTAGCCGCCCCACACGCATGTCCAGACCCCGTACCGCTGCCGCACGCTCGGCATCGCTCACCCGAAAGGCTTCACTCCCCTATGCGTACCCTGCTCCGCCCGGCCACCGGCCGCCCTGCCCTCACCGACATCGCACTGCTGATCACCCGGGTCGCGCTCGGCGTCATCCTGGTCGCCCACGGATGGCAGAAGTACCACGAGTGGACGATCGCCGGGACGGCCGGTGCGTTCGAGGGGATGGGCATCCCGGCCCCGACGGCCGCGGCCGTGTTCGCCACCATCGTCGAGATGGTGGGCGGGACGCTGCTGATCCTCGGGCTGCTGACCCCGGTGGTCGCCGTCCTCAACGGCCTCAACCTGCTCGGCGCGCTGGTGCTGGTGCACATCTCCAACGGCGTCTTCGTGGGCGAGAACGGATTCGAGCTCGTCCTCGCGCTGATCGCAGGACTGCTGGTGCTCGCGATCCACGGCGGCGGCAAGTACGGCCTGGACGCGCTGATCGTCCGCAAGAAGGCTGCGCTCGCCTAGCCGTACTCACCCCTCGCCATTCTGCGGGGCAGCCAGGAACGCTCGGGGCCTCCGATCGTCACTGGCTGCCCCGCAGAACCGTCGGCGCGGCGCCGGCTCAGACCGAGGCGGCCATCCCGTCGGTCGCCCGGTCGGCGCCGCCGTCCCAGCGGCCGTCATCACCGATGCGGATGGCATGCACCCAGGCGAACTTGAACGCCTGCGGGTACCGGCGGGTCGGGTAGCCGAGGGCCTGCAGGTCGCGCTCGGTGGACCGCAGGACGCGGTTGGTCAGCTCGATCGTCTCCGACAGGGCGGCCACCCGCGGGGCGTCGATCGCCTCCTGGGCGCTCATCCCGAAGTCGATCACGTTCAGGATCACCTGCAGGTTGCCGACCGTGATGTAGGTGGCGCCTGGGGCCCCGAGCACCAGCACCGGGCGATCGTCGCGGAAGACGATCGTCGGCGACAACGCCGAGAAGCGCGCCTTGCCGGGCGCGAGCGATCCCGCCCGACCCGGCCGCGGGTCGAACACCGACATCGCGCCGTTGTACATGAACCCCAGCCCCGGCGTGATCACTCCCGACGGCTGGCCCAGCGTGTGGGTCATCGTCACGCAGGTGCCGTGCTCGTCGACGGCAGCGACCTGGGTGGTGTGCTTGTGCTCGCCGCCGCCGGAGTTGAAGCGCGGCACCTCCGCCTTGACGCCGTCCCTGATCTGCTGGGCCTTGCCGGCGGCGTACTCCTTCGACGTGAGCTCCTCGACCGGTACCTCGACGAACCGCGGGTCGCCCACCTTGGCATCCTTGTCCGCGGTGGCGATCTTCATCGCCTCCGCGAGGATCCGGATGTACTCCGGGCTGTTGTGGCCGAGCGACGCCAGATCGAAGTTCTCCAGGATGTTCAGCATCTCGATCAGCTGGATGCCGCCGCCGGGAGGGTTGTTGGTGGCGATGCGGTGCCCCCGGTACGTCCCCCACAGCGGTGCGTTGTCCTCCGGGGCGCACGTCGCGAGGTCGTCGGGACCGAGCAGTCCTCCGTTCGCCCGCATGTCCTCCACGATCCGCTCGGCGATCGCGCCGCGGTAGAAGTCGTCGGTGCCGTGCTCGCGGATCCGCCGCAGCGTCGCCGCCATGTCCGGGTTGCGCAGCACGTCGCCGACGTCGAGGGTGGCGCCGTCGCCTTTCCCGTAGATCGCCCGCGCCGCGGGGTTCTTGGTGACGAGCCCGATGTTCGGGTCGCGACCGGCCCCGGCGGGCTCGTTCCAGAACTCCCACATGTGGGGTCGTACGGCGAATCCGTTCTCGCAGTAGGCGATGGCCGGATCGAGAAGCTCGGTCAGCTGCCGGGTGCCGAACCGCTGCAGGGCGACCTCGAGGGCCGCGAGCGTGCGCGGGGTGCTGATGGCGCCGTACCCCTTCTCGTTGACGCGGCCCTTCAGGATGAAGCCCCACCCGTCCTCGGCCTCCCGCTCGATGAGGTGCTCCCACATGTCGGGGCGCACCGCCAGCGGGGAGCGGCCGTGGAAGTCGAGCGTCGTGTGCACACCGGCCTGCGGCTGGTACACGTGGAAGGTCCCGAATCCTGCTATACCGCACATCTGGGGATCGACCGCGGTCTGCGTCAGTGCCGTGGCTACCGCCGCGTCGACCGCGTTGCCTCCTGCGGCGAGGACGTCGAGGCCCGCTTCCACCGCCTCCGGCTGCGGTGCGCTGATCATGCCGTGCGTCATCGTGGGATTCCTTCCGTTCGCGCGTCGATCGCCAGCGTGTCAGACGACTCCCGCGTCGTACAGCGCCTGGACGTCGTCGGGTGACATGCCGAGCAGCTTCATGAGCACCTCGGCGGTGTCCTCTCCGTAGTTGGGACCGTTGCGGCGCACCGGCCCGCCCACGTGCGGCGGCGTCTCGCTCATCTGCACCGGCAGCTGCTTGACCGGCCACGTCCCGTTCTCGGTCTGCGGCAGGTCGACCAGCCATTGCCGGTGCTGCAGCTGCGGGTCGTGCTCCACCCGGTCCTCGGCGTTCTGCGCGACGCCGGCCGGGACGCCCGCGTGCTGCAACGCGTACATCAGCTCGTAGCGGTCCCAGCCCGACGTGGCCTCCTCGAGGAGCGCATCGAGCTCGTCCTGCCGTTGCAGGCGCCGCGGCAGCGTTGCGAACCGCTCGTCACTCACCCACTCCGGACGCCCGAGGACGGCGGCGGTCGCCGCCCATTGGTGGTCCGTGAAGCAGGAGATCGCCACCCACCGGTCGACGCCGGCGGCCCGGTAGATGCCGTGCGGCGCGGCCAGCTTGTCCGGTGAACGGTTGCCGCGGCGGGTGAACCGCCGGCCGTTGACTGTGTAGTCCAGGAACGCGGTGCCGGCCAGGTACATGCCGGTCTCGACCTGTGACGCGTCGATGTGGCAGCCCTCGCCGGTGCGGGCGCGCCGGTGCAGCCCGGCGAGGATCGCGGTCGCGGCGTTGTACGCGCCGAACCAGTCCAGGTAGCTGTATCCGATCCCGGCCGGTGGCCACGGATCGGGCAGGCCGGACATCTCGGTGAGCCCGGAGAACGCCTGCGCGGTCGGCCCGAACGCCTTCGCGCGCCCATAGGTCCCGCGATCGCCGAGCCCCGACTGCTGCACGTAGACGATGTCCGGCTTGAGCTCCTTGAGCCGCTCGTAGCCCAGGCCCATCCGCTGCATGGTGCCCGGCGAGTAGCCCTCGATCACGACGTCCGCCTTGCTGATCAGCTGCTCGAGGATCGCGCGGCCGCGCGGGTCCTTCAGGTTCAGCGAGATGGCGGACTTGCCGCTGTTGATCTCCATGAAGTTCGCGGACTTGTTGACGGTGTCCAGCGGCGGCGGCACCATCGGCAAGCTCGCGGCATCGCGCTCGGCGCGCCCACCGGTCGGGTACACCACCTCGGTGAACCGCATGCCGTCGAGCCGCGACTCGTGCTCGACCTTGATCACCTCGGCACCCATCGCGGCCAGGAACTTGCCGGCGCCCGCCGACGCGAGCATCCAGCTGAGGTCGACGACCCGCAGCCCAGCCAGCGCGAACGGCTTGCCGTGCATCGAGTGCTCGGCCGCTTCCTCGCGGGCGGTCGGCTGCGGGCCGGCCCGGCGAACCGACCACGCCTCGAGGACGGCGCCGTTGTGCTCGCCGACCATCGGCGCGCGGGGTCCGGTCACCCAGTCGGCCTGGTCGCACACCCATCGCGGGCCGATGTCGACGAACGACTCCCCCAGCTCGGGATACTCGACCGCGGCGAAGGTGCCGCGGATCCTCCAGTGCTCGTCCGACAGGTTCTCCTCCGGGCTGCGCACGGGCGCCCACGAGAGCCCGCGGTCGAGCATCTCGCGCCAGAAGCCCTTGTCGTAGGTGAAGCGGCGTACGAGACGGTCCATCGCGGCGGTGAGGTACTCCCGCCGCTGGAGCCGGTAGTCGGCGTCCTGCCACTCGGCGCCGTCGAGCTCGCCCTGCATGCCGTACTGGCGCAACGCGGCGAGGTCGCCCTCCCAGCTCGACGGGAAGTTGCGGACGTAGGTCGCGTACGGCAGCAGATAGCGGCCGTCCTTGGTCTGGCTGAGAGCCTTCGGAGTGGGCACCGGGGAGCTGTGCCGGCCGGTCTGACGGTGGTGCGGCCGGCGCAGGGCCAGCCAGTTGGGCAGGTCGATCTCGGTGTTCACGGCGTTGGCCTGATGGACCGAGCAGGACAGGTACTGGCCGCGGCCGGTGCGCTCGCGGTGCAGGAGCGCGCCGAGCAGCGCGATCACGCCCTGCTCGCCGGCCACGTGGTAGGCGTGCCACATCTGCGGCGCGATCGGCGGCGTGTCGTAATGCCCGTCGGGCTCGGGGTCGTACCCGGAGTTCATCGCCATCCCGCCAAGAGCCAGATGCACCAGATCGCTGCCGAGGAACCCGGCCCAGGGGCCGTCCTCGCCGAACGGGGTGATGCGCAGGTACACGAGCCCTGGGTTCGCCCGCGACAGCGCGTCGTGGCCCAGCTCGCGGTCGGCGAGGTAGCTGCCCGGACGCGCATCGATCACGACGTCCGCATGCTCGGCGAGGCGGGCGAACGCCTGCCGACCCGCCGGCGTGTCGAGATCGACGCTGACCGAGCGCTTGGCGACGTTGTAGTGCCAGAAGTAGAGGCTGCGCTCGGGGTGCGGCTCGTCGCGGTAGAAGGGGCCGTACCGGCGGGTGTGCTCACCGCCGAGCGGCTCGATCTTCACGACGTCGGCCCCGAGGCCGGCCAGCAGCTTGCCGGCGTACTCGCCCGCCTCGTCGGCGAGCTCGAGGACCCGCAGGCCGCCCAGATAGGTGTCCGTCGCCGGCCGCGCCTCGCTCATCTGCCTGCCTCTCCCGATCTCGTCCCTGCCCCGAGCCGACTACGCCCCGGGGAAGATGTCAACGTCATCCCACGGACGTGATGCCGCCCACAAGGGTTGGCGATCCGCGAATCGTCGTTTACTGTTCAACGAGGTCACGAGAGTCGCCGTCAAGCCCTGGCTCGGCGACCAGCAACCCCCGTCTCGCGGAGGGGTGCTCCAGGTGAGGACCGGGCCGGATCGCACGAGCGATCGGCAAGCGCGAGATCGCCGATGCGGAAGGAGAAGCCAGTCATGGACGCCACGTCTGGTATCCACGCCGCACACTCCCGGCCGCTGGCCGGTCACGAAGCCGCGTGGCGGCTGTACGTCGACCTGGCACTCGTCGCCAGCATGCGCTGTCCGCGCTAAGAGCGCGTTCCAGCCCGACGTTCGCTTCACACATCACCTGAGGGACACCTCCGTCCCGTCGCAGCCGCGGCACCGATTCCGCTTGCGCGCTCGACACGCCTTCCTTCTGCGGCGGTGATGTGCCCTTTCACCACGAGGTGCCTCCACCATGTCCACCAACCCCCCAACTCTTTCGCGCCCTTCCGAGAACATCGGGCTATCCGTCGCCCTCGACGGCGCTGGCTGGCATCCGGCCGCCTGGCGCGAGCCGGCGGCACGGCCCGCGGACCTGTTCAGCACCGCCTACTGGGCCGACCTCGCGGCCGAGGCGGAGCGCGGTCTGCTCGACTTCGTCACCATCGAGGACTCGCTCGGTCTGCAGTCCGATCACTTCGGCGGCCCACCCGACTCCCGAACCGACCAGGTTCGCGGCCGTCTCGACGCCGCCCTGATCGCCGCCGCACTCGGGCCGGTCACGTCCTCGATCGGCCTGGTGCCGACGGTCACGACCACCCACACGGAACCCTTCCACGTCTCGAAGTCACTCGCCACGCTGGATTTCGTCAGCCACGGCCGTGCCGGCTGGCGCGTCCAAGTCTCCAGCAAAGCACACGAAGCTGAGCATTTCGGACGGCGCCAGATCCCCGCTATAGGTCGGAACTGGGAGTCTGACGATGCGTCCCGTCGCGTGGTGCGCGAGCTGTTCGACGAGGCGGCCGACGTGATCGAGGCGGTTCGCCGGCTGTGGGACAGCTGGGAGGACGACGCGGAGATCCGCGACATCGCCACCGGCCGCTTCATCGACCGCGGCAAGCTGCACTACATCGACTTCGAAGGGCCGGCCTTCAGCGTCAAGGGGCCGTCGATCACCCCTCGACCGCCACAAGGCCAGCCGGTCGTCACCGCGCTCGCCCACGCCCAGATCCCCTACGAGCTGGCGGCCCGCGGCGCCGACCTCGTGTTCGTCACGCCCCAGACCGTCGACGAGGTGCCCGGGATCATCGAGCAGGTCCGGTCGGCCGAGGCGTCCGTCGCGCGCACGGGCACACCGCTGCTGATCAACGCCGATCTGCTCGTGGTGCTGGACCACACCGAGCAGGCGGCACGCGACCGCCGCCACCGTCTCGACGACCTGGCCGGCTCGGCGCTGCAGTCCGACGCCGCGATCATCGCCACCACGCCCGAGCGGCTGGCCGGCCTGCTGATCGAGTGGGCCGACGCCGGCCTAGACGGCTTCCGCCTACGCCCGGCCGCGCTGCCCACCGACCTCGTCGCGATCACCCGCGGCGTCGTCCCGCACCTGCAACGAGCCGGCGCCTTCCGCAGCGGCTACTCCACCACGTCCCTCCGCGAGCATCTCGGGCTACCCGTAGCCGTCAACCGCTACGCCGCAATCGCCTAACGGAAAGAAAAGTAGACATGAGCAACCAAACGACTCGTAAGCAGATCATCCTCGGCGCGCATTTCCCCGGCGTCAACAACACCACCGTCTGGCGTAACCCGGCTTCGGGCAGCCAGATCGACTTCGCCTCCTTCAGGCACTTCGCGCAGACAGCCGAACGCGGCAAGCTCGACTTCCTGTTCCTCGCGGAGGGGCTCCGGCTGCGTGAGCAGCGCGGCCTGATCCATGACCTCGACGTCGTTGGTCGGCCCGACACGTTCGCCGTGCTGGCGGCGCTGTCGTCGGTTACCACGCAGCTCGGGCTCGCCGGCACCATCAACGCCACCTTCAACGAGCCGTACGAGGTTGCCCGCCAGTTCGCCACGCTGGACCAGCTTTCCGGCGGCCGGGCCGCCTGGAACGTCGTCACGAGCTCGGATGCCTTCACCGGCGAGAACTTCCGGCGCGGCGGCTTCCTGCCGCACGCGCAGCGCTATACCCGCGCACGGGAGCACGTCCAGACCGCCCGGGAGCTGTGGGACTCCTGGCGCAGTGACGCGATCGTCGCCGACAAGGAGGCCGGGCAGTTCCTCGCGGACGGCACGGCCGGGGCGTTCGCGCATGACGGCGAGCACTTCAAGATCAGCGGCCGGTTCAACGTCCCGCGCAGCCCGCAAGGGCATCCGGTCGTCTTCCAGGCCGGCGACTCGAGCGACGGAAGGGAGTTCGCGGCACAGTCCGCCGACGCGATCTTCACCCGCCACGGCACCCTGGAGGAGGGCGTCGCGTTCACTCGTGACGTCAAGGCTCGCGCGCGCCGCTACGGGCGCGACCCCGACGACCTGAAGGTGCTGCCCGGAGTGGGCTTCATCCTCGGCGATACCGATCAGGAGGCCGCCGAGATCGCCCGTGAGGTGCGCTTCGAGCAGGTGAGCCCGCAGACCGCGATCCTGCTGCTCGAGCAGGTCTGGAACCGCGACCTGTCGTCGTACGACCCGGACGGGCCGCTGCCCGCGGAGGACCCGGACGTCGAGTCGATCTCGATCATCCAGGGCCGCGCCCGGCAGGTCGACGGCATCCTGGAGACCGCGCGTCGCTACCGCCGGATCGCCGAGGAGAAGAACCTCAGCATCCGCGAGCTCATCGTCGAGGTGACCGGCCGTGGGCTGTTCGTCGGCAGCGCCCGGACGGTCGCCGACGAGCTCGACCGCTTCGTTCTCGCCGGCGCGAGCGACGGCTTCATCCTGGTGCCGCACATCGTCCCGTTCGGCCTCGACGGCTTCGTCGACCAGGTCGTGCCGCTGCTGCAGGAGCGCGGCGCCCTGCGAGAGGACTACGTCCCCGGTGCGACCTTGCGCGAGAACCTCGCCCTACCCCCTGCCGCACCCGCAGCACACTGGGCCGCTCGGGTCCGCGACAACGCCGAGGAGGTGGCCTCGTGAGGGCCAGCACGCATCGTTCATCAGGCCGCCGGCTCATCCCCGTCGCGCTGCTCGCGACCGCGAGCCTGGCCCTGGCCGCCTGCGGCGGCGGCGCCGGAGCGCAGGCGCCGGCGGGATCGCCCACCAGCGGCGGAAAAGCGACCATCGCGGTGGCCTCCGACGCCGGCTGCGTGGATCCGCAGCAGGTGGCCAGCAACGACACCATCTGGTCGACGCGCCAGATCGTCGACTCGCTCACCGACCAGAACCCCAAGACCGGTGAGATCGTTCCTTGGCTCGCGGAGTCGTGGGACATCAGCCCCGACTCCACGGCGTTCACCTTCCACCTCCGTAAGGGCGCGACATTCTCCGACGGCTCGGCGGTGGACGCCGCGGCGGTGAAGGTCAATCTCGACCGCGCTGTGACCCTGGGGGCGCGCGCCGGCCTGATCCGCGGTTACCTCAGCGGCTACGCGGCCAGCACCGTGGTCGATCCGCAGACCGTCACGGTGTCCTTCAAGCAACCCAACGCGCAGTTCCTCCAGGCGACATCCACGCACAGCCTGGGCCTGCTGTCGCCGGCCAGCGTCCCGCTCAGCGACGACGAACGGTGCAAGGGCGTCATCGGATCCGGCCCGTTCGTGCTCGGCTCCTACACGCCGAACCAGTCGGTCGTGCTCACCAAGAGAGCCGGCTACAGCTGGGGATCCTCGCTGTGGAAGCACAAGGGCGCGGCCTACCTCGATCAGGTGACCTTCCAGGTCGTCCCCGAGTCGGGGGTGCGAGCCGGCAGTCTCCAGTCCGGCGAGTCCGACGTGATCAGCAGCATCGGCCCGCAGGACGAGGCGGCCTTCAAGGGCACCAACGTGGTCCTGCAGGCCCGGTCCAACCCCGGAGTCGTGTTCAACCTCGGCTTCAACCACCAGCGCCCGCTCGGCGCCGACCCGGTGGTGCGCAAGGCGCTGTCGCTCGCCCTCGATCGCCAGCAGATCGTGGACACGGTCTACACGTCGCAGACGAAGCCGGCGACCAGCATCCTGGCCTCGACGACACCGATGTACGCCGAGCAGAAGAAGGCGCTGGGCAGCGATCCGAAGGAGGCGGGCAAGCTCCTGAAGGACGCAGGGTGGGTCCGCGGCTCCGACGGCATCTACGCCAAGGACGGCCGCAAGCTGTCGCTGACCGTCAGCTGGTCGGCGGTGATCGGGACCAACAAGCCGGCCCTGGAGCTGATCCAGCAGCAGGCGGCCGCGTCCGGCATCGACCTGCAACTCAAGGAGCTCCAGGTGGCCGAGTCGGCGTCGGTGCTCGCGTCGGGAGACTTCGACATCTACTGGAGCAACCTCACCCGAGCGGATCCCGACATCCTGCGTTCGAGCTACTCGACCGCGCTGGCCAACAACTACCGCCTACCGGCGTCCGACCTCGACGCGGCGCTGGCCGCCCAGGCGGCGGACTCGGACCCGGTGAAGCGCGCCGGGGCGGCGGCGCAGGCGCAGCAGCTGATCGTCGACAGCTACGACGTGGTCCCCGTCGTCGAGCTGACCACGGTTCTGGCGCACAGCCCGAAGATCCACGACGTCACGTACGACGCGTCGTCGCGCATCCAGCTCTTCGACACCTGGACCACGGGCGGCTGACGCAGCGATGACCAGATATCTGCTCCGCCGCACCGGGCTGGCGCTGGGCGTGCTGTGGGCGGCGTTCACCGCGTCGTTCGTCGTGCTCTACCTGATCCCGGGCGACGCGGTCGAGGCGATGGTCTCGGCGCAGGACGTGCCCCCGTCGGCTGCCGAGCTCGCCCGGCTACGGGCGACGTACGGCGTCGACGAGCCACTGATCGTGCAGTACGGCGAACGGCTCTGGGCGGCGCTGCACGGCGACTTCGGCGACTCCATCCAGACCGGGCGCTCCGTGACCTCCTCGATCCTGGACGCGCTGCCGAGCACCGCACTGCTGGCCGGCACGGCACTCGTGCTCGCGATCGTCGGCGGCGGGTCGCTCGCCGTCGTCGCGACCGGGACCGAGTCCCGGTGGGCGCGCCAGGTGCTCCTGGCGCTCCCGCCGCTGGCGGTGTCGCTGCCGACGTTCTGGGTCGGTCTGGTGCTGATCCAGGTGTTCAGCTTCCAGCTCGGCCTTTTCCCGTCGATCGGCGGCACCGGCCTGAGCGGCCTCGTGCTGCCCGCGGTGACGCTGGCACTGCCTATCGGCGCCGTCATCGCCCAGATCCTGGCGAAGTCGCTGACCTCGGCGCTCGACGAGCCGTACGTCACCACGGCCCGCGCGAAGGGCGTGGGCCGGACCGGCATCCACCTCCGGCACGCCCTGCGCAACGCAGCGTTGCCCGCACTCACGGCGATCGGGCTGCTCGTCGGACAGCTGCTGGCCGGATCGGTGGTGGTCGAGACGGTGTTCGCGCGCGTCGGCGTCGGTCGGCTGACCGTCCAGGGCGTGACCGCCCAGGACATCCCACTCGTCCAGGGAATCGTGGTGTTCGGCGCCCTGGTGTTCGTCACCGCGAACCTCCTGGTCGATCTGGTCTACCCCGTGCTCGACCCCCGCATCGTGAGCACACCGCCGATCTCCCGACGAAAGGTACGCACATGACCGAGATCGCCACCGCTACCCTGCTTCGGGACTCTGACCTCCTGCCCGCCGACCCCGCGCCCGCGGCCGCGCCTGCGCGAGAGCCTGCCGTCCGCGGCGGCCGGCTGCCGCGATGGTTGCGGTTCGGCCTCACGCGGCCGGGTCTGATCATCAGCGTCGCCTTCCTCGCGCTGGTGCTCACGGCCTGCTTCGCCCCGAACCTGCTGGCCTCGGGCAACCCGCTGACCGGCCGACCGGCCGACCACCTGCGGGCACCGGACCTGGTGCACCTGTTCGGCACGGACCATCTGGGACGTGACGTGTTCACCCGCGTGGTGCACGGAACCGCTCTGTCGTTGCGTTCTGCGCTGGTGGCCGTCACGATCGCGCTCGTGGTCGGTGGCCTGCTGGGGCTCGTCGCGGGGACCCTCGGACGCTGGATCGACGAGGCGATCATGCGTTTCGTCGACGTACTGCTGGCCATCCCGGCCCTGCTGCTTTCCCTGGCGCTCGTTACCGCGCTCGGCTACGGGACCGTCAACGTGGCCATCGCGGTCGCGATCGGCTCGGTCGCGACGTTCGCACGAGTCGCCCGGTCCGAGACCTTGCGAGTCTCGCGCGCCGCGTACGTCGAGGCGGCGCGCTCGGCCGGCTCACGTCCGTGGACGACGCTCTGGCGGCACATCCTGCCCAACGCGATCGGCCCGATCCTGGCGCTCGCGGTGCTCGAGTTCGGGGTGGCGATCCTCGCCGTCGCCTCCCTGAGCTTTCTCGGGTACGGCGCTCCGCCGCCCACTCCGGAATGGGGGGCGATGGTCGCCGAGGGACGGAACTACCTGGCGACCTCCTGGTGGCTGACGACGCTGCCCGGGCTCACCGTCGCTGCGACGGTGCTGGCGGTCAACCGCGTCTCCCGGGCGCTCGACGGAGAATGGAGACGAGCATGACCACCCCCGACACGGCCCCGCTCCTCGCGGTCCGGGACCTACGCGTCAGCTACCGGACCAGAGGGCGCGAGGTCCCCGCGCTGCGCGGCGTCGACCTGCAGCTCTCGCGCGGCGAGGTCGTCGCGCTGGTCGGCGAATCCGGATCGGGCAAGAGCACGCTCGCGCACTCGATCATCGGGCTGCTGGCACCCAACGCGTCCATCGGCTCAGGCCAGGTGCTGTGGCGCGGCACGGATCTCGCCCAGGCATCGACTCGCACCTACCGCCGGCTGCGGGGGCGCGAGATCGGCCTCGTCCCGCAGGACCCGACCGTCTCCTTGAACCCTGTGCAGCGCGTCGGAGCGCAGGTGGCGGAGGTCTTGAAGGTGCACGGACTCGCTGATCGTCGAGGCGCCGCGGCGGCAGCCGTGGCGGCCCTGGAGAAGGCCGGCCTGCCGGACCCGGAGCTGCGGGCGCAGCAGTATCCGCACGAGCTCTCCGGGGGCATGCGGCAACGGGTGCTGATCGCGATCGCCATCGCGGCAGATCCGCAGCTGCTCATCGCGGATGAGCCGACGAGCGCGCTCGACGTCACGGTGCAGCGGCGCATTCTCGACCACCTCGATGGCTTGCGCACCGAACGCGAGCTGGCGGTCCTGCTGGTGACTCACGATCTCGGCGTCGCGGCCGATCGCGCGCAGCGGATCGTCGTGATGTCCGAAGGGCGCATCGTCGAGGACGGCGCGGCCGACGCCGTGCTGCACGACCCGCGGCACGAGTACACGCAGCGCCTGCTGCGGGCAGCCCCCGGCCTGGCGCTCGGCGGCGACCGGAACCGCAGCCGGGTCGACCGGCCTCCGGCGGTACGCGCGCTGGCGAGCGCCGAGCAGCCGGCGCTGGTCCGGGCGGCCAACCTGGTGAAGGAGTTCCGGCTACCGCAGGGCGCGACGGTGCGCGCCGTCGACGATGTCAGCTTCGCGATCCCCACGGGGCAGACCCTCGCGCTGGTCGGCGAGTCCGGCTCGGGCAAGTCCACGACCGCGCGCCTGGTCCTCGGCCTCACGCCACCGACGTCCGGCACAGTGACGGTCGGCGGCGCCGAGATGAGCGGGCTGCGCGGCAGCGCCTGGCGAGAGGCGCGCCGGCATGCGCAGCTGGTCTACCAGAACCCGTTCGCCTCGCTCGATCCCCGGTGGCGCGCGGAGGACATCGTCGGCGAACCACTCCGGGTGTTCAAGGTCGGCACCCGGGCCGCACGCCACCGGCGGGTGGCGGCACTGATCGACCGGGTCGCGCTGCCGGCCTCCACGCTGGATCGCAAAGCCGCCGAGCTCTCCGGGGGCCAGCGGCAGCGCCTCGCCATCGCCCGCGCGCTGGCGCTGTCGCCGCAGCTGGTCGTCCTCGACGAGCCGGTGTCGGCACTGGATGTCTCGGTGCAGGCGCAGGTGCTCGAACTGCTCGCCGAGCTGCAGTGCGACCAGCAGCTGACCTACCTGTTCATCACCCACGACCTCGCGGTCGTCGGCCAGATCGCCCACCAGGCAGCCGTCATGCGAGCCGGCTCGATCGTCGAGTCCGGTCCCGTCGACCAGCTGTTCACGCGACCGCGACACGACTACACCCGCGACCTGCTCGACTCCATCGCAGGTCGCCACCTGTCCCACGCGCCGGCGGCGCGTGCCTGACCGAAAGGCCCCACATGCCCACCACCCCGCTGTCCGTCCTCGACCTCGCCCCGGTCTCCGACGGAGCCGAACCGGCGCAGGCGCTGCGCAACACGATCGACCTCGCCCGGCATGCCGAACGCCTCGGCTACCACCGGTACTGGGTTGCCGAGCACCACTTCACCCCGGGCGTCGCGAGCTCGTCACCGGCCGTCCTGACCGCGCTCATCGCCTCCGCCACGAGCCGGATCCGAGTGGGATCGGGAGCGGTGCTCGCCGGCAACACGACCGCTGCGGCCGTGCTCGAGCAGTTCGCGACCATCGACGCCGTCCACCCCGGTCGCATCGACCTCGGGCTGGGCCGCACGGGCCAGCGCCGCGCGGAGGCGCTGGCCACGGTCGCGGCCGGTGCGCCCCCGAAGCCGGCGCGCCAGGAACGGGTCGTCGACGGGCTGCTGCTGCCGGCGCCGTTCGACGTGACCCGCCAGCTGACTTCCTCGCGAGCCCGCACCGCCGACCGGCTGCTTCGCCAGGACGGCGCCCAGTCGCCGCCGTTCGCCGAGCAGGTCGCCGACATCGAGGCGTTCATCGCGGGCAGCTACCGCACGGAGGACGGCGAGCCGGTGGAGCTGGTGCCCGGCCGAGGCGCCACGCTGGAGCTGTGGCTGCTCGGCAGCAGCGGCGGCGAGAGCGCGCAGCTGGCCGGCGCCCGGGGGCTGCCGTTCGCGGCGAACTACCACGTCGCCCCGTCGGCGGTCCTGGAGGCGGTGCAGGCGTACCGCGACGCGTTCGTGCCGTCGTCGCGGCTCGACCGGCCGTACGTCGTGGTATCTGCGGACGTGGTCGTCGCCGAGTCGGACGAGCGGGCCCGTGAGCTCGCCTCGCCGTACGCCGCGTGGGTGCGCAGCATCCGCAACGGCACCGGCGCAATCCCCTACCCGTCGCCGCAGCAGGCCGCCGCTCAGGCGTGGTCGGACGAGGATCGCGCGCTGGTCGACGACCGGGTGCGCACGCAGTTCGTCGGAAGCCCGCAGCGCGTGGCCGAGCAGCTACGCACCCTTCAGGCCGCCACCGGTGCCGACGAGCTGCTCGTCACCTCGGTCACCCACGACCACCGTGACCGCGTGCGATCGCACGAGCTGCTCGCCACCGCTTGGGCGGCATGATCCTCCCCCTAATCACCTACATCATCGAAGGGACCACCGCATCATGACGACGACGAAGCAGTTCACCGAGGAATGGGCCCGGTGGCACGAGGAGCACGAGCGCAACCGGGCGCACGAGCACGGCTTCCTGGCGATCACCGGGCTGTACTGGCTCAGCACCGACCCGACCACGCTGCCCGATGCGCCCGGGTCTTGGACCACCGGCGACGACGGACCGGTCGTCGAGCTCGCCGACCGGGAGTGGCTGACCGTCGAGGGACGGCGCGTGTCCGGCCGTCACGAGTTCGGGCCGATTCCCGAGCGCGGCGGCATCAACGCCGAGTTCGACGGCGGAGTCATCGAGGTCGCCCGGCGCGGCGGCCGCGATCTGCTGCGTCCGCGGCGCGGCGACAACCCGTTCCTGAAGGCCTACCGGGGGAACCCGACGTTCGCGCCGGATCCGGCCTGGCGGCTGCCGGCGCGATATCTGCCGTGGGAGACGCCGCGGGCCGTCACCGTAGGCGCCGCCGTCGACGACCTGCAGCACGTCTACGACTCCCCCGGGCAGGTGGAGTTCGAGGTGGGCGGCGCGACGCTGCGCCTTACGACGTTCCCCGGCCATGAGCCCGGTTCCCTGTTCGCGCTTTTCACCGACCAGACCAGCGGGATAACGACGTACGCCGCCAACCGGAGCGTCGCCATCCCGGCGCCGGACTCCGAGGGCCGGACCGTCGTCGACTTCAACCGCGCCGTGAACCTGCCGTGCGCGCACACCGACTTCGCGACGTGCCCCCTGCCGCCGGCGCAGAACCGACTGCCGGTCGCGGTGGAGGCCGGCGAGCGCCACCCGACGTCCCGGCTGACAGGCACGGTCACCGACACCGCGATTCTGTTACCGGCGACCCGCTAAGCGGGTCGCCGGCCAAGCTCGGGGTGGTGGGTCACTCGGAGTCGGGCAGTATCCGATGCGCCTCCTCGCCGACCAGCCGCTCGCGGACGGCGGAGCCGAGGAACCGGTACGACCACTCCTGCGCGAGCGACCGGTTCTCCAGGAACAGGATCGGGACCGACGGCCAGCGCACCTGGCACTCGGCGAGCATCTCTGCGACCACGGCCGGCCGCACATGCTCGAGCTTGAACACGGCCGAGTACCGGTCCTCGACCACCACCGCTGCCCGGTCGATGCCGGTCAGGTCCGCCAACCGGTACGCGAGACGGCCGGACGTCAGCGATCCGACGAGGTCGTCGAGCGATTTGCGCTCGACCACCGCCACCAAGTCGTCGTCGACGAACGTCGCGTAGTCCCCGACCGGCAGCGCCCTCTTCGTGACGGTCGCCTGCTGTTGCGCGAACTTCCATGCGTAGCGCTCGCGGGTGTCGACGACGATCTCCAACGAGTCGAGACCGCCCGCGCGGGCCTTGGGGAGAGCGACGTTGGGGCGGGCCGCCTTGGCGACGCGCGCGGTCTGCCAGAAGATCATCTCGCGGCCCCGCGCGCGCGTCAGCACAAACTGTGATCGCGCCTCGCGTCGGCGGTCGGCGACGATGTCGATCGCCGCCCCGCGACGCGAGCACTCTCGAAGCGGCACGGATTCGACGATCTCCGCGTCGTCCGGCCACGGCCCGTCGTGCCGGTGGCAGTACACCTTCGACGTGCGCGGCCACGTCTCGCGGGTACGCAGCACTATGCCGTCACCGATCGGGATCCGAACGAGGTACGGCAGGCTGGAGGCCGCGTCGGGGTTGCGGACGATCAGGAGCGGCTCGGTCACCCCACCACGGTATGCGCCGAGCGGGCCGTCTCTGCAGTCACCGTGCGCCTCAGTTGGCAGAGCCTCCCTCACGGTCGTCTAGCGAGCCGGAGCGCCAGCGGAGGCGACGTCGAGACGTTCTGCGGTGGACTGTCGGCTTGCGTCGTCTCGACGTCGCTCGTTCCTCGCTCGCTCGACGACCGTTGGGATGCGTTCGACGACCCGTTGGGCCGGCAGTCGCTCGTTCCTCGCTCGCTCGACGACCGTTGGGATGCGTTCGACGACCCGTTGGGCCGGCAGTCGCTCGTTCCTCGCTCGCTCGACGACCGTTGGGGTGCGTTCAACGACCCGTTGGGCCGGCAGTCGCTCGTTCCTCGCTCGCTCGACGACCGTTGGGATGCGTTCGACGACCCGTTGGGCCGGCAGTCGCTCGTTCCTCGCTCGCTCGACGACCGTTGGGATGCGTTCGACGACCCGTTGGGCCGGCAGTCGCTCGTTCCTCGCTCGCTCGACGACCGTTGGGGTGCGTTCAACGACCCGTTGGGCCGGCAGTCGCTCGTGTCTCGCCCTAGCGGTCGACGACGACGGTGAGCAGGACGACGGTGTCGGACAGCGCCTCGAGGTCGTGGCGGGCCGGCGGGATGATGAGGTAGTCGCCGGCCACGCCCTCCCAGTGCTGCTCGCCCGCGATGAGCCGTACGCGGCCGTCGAGGACCTGCAGGCTGGCCTCTCCCGGGCTCTCGTGCTCGCCGAGCGCGCGGCCGCCGGCGATGGCGATCACCGTCTGCCGCAGCGAGTGCTCGTGGCCGCCGTGGACGGTGCGGGCGGTCCGCCCGCTCGAGTGCTCGCGCGCCTCGGCGAGGAGCTCTTCGGCGAGCGCGGCCAGTCTGATCGATTCCATCTGCGTCTCCTATGGATCGCGGTCCGGGAAGCCCAGTTCACCGTACGTGACCGGCCCCCGGTGGCGCACCGGACGCCGGACCAATCCCGAACCGGCGCGGCACCGAACCGGCACCATGCGACCACCCTCGGACCCCCGGCCCCACGACCCTACCGACGCCGATTCCGCCCGGACCGCGCCCGGGCATAATCTGCGAGAAGAAGCGAGGCCCCCGGGCACGGCGGCGCCGACGAACCTCAGAGTGGAGGGCTGGTAGCAAGATGGTCCCGGTACCCGATGCCCAGCAGCTGGGCGCAACCCCGCTCGCCGGCGCACGCGCCGCGCTCGCCCGCCGGTTGCTGCCCACCGTGCTCAACCGGTTCGACGTCGACATCCGGACCGCCGGTGCTCCGCCCCTGCGCACCACCGCCCCGGCACCGGGCCTTCCGCAGATCGACGTGCACCGTCCGGACGACCTGATCCGCCGGATCGCCGACGCGCCGAAGATCGGCATCGGCGAGGGCTACATGGCCGGTGACTGGTCCGAGGCCGACGGAACCGACCTCGCCGACGTGCTGGCGCCGTTCGCCGAGAAGCTCAGCAGCGCCATCCCGCCGGTCCTGCGCCGGCTGCGCAAGGTCGTGGACCGGCCCATCCCGCTGCACATGCGCAACAGCACGGCCGGCTCCCGCCGCAACATCGAGGCGCACTACGACCTCAGCAACGACCTCTTCGCGTTGTTCCTCGACCAGACGATGTCCTACAGCAGCGCGCTGTTCGAGCACGGCCGGCCGCGCACCCGCGAGACGCTGCGCGCCGCCCAGCTGCGCAAGATCGACGCCGCGCTCGACCGCGCCCGGATCACCGAGGCATCGAGCGTGCTGGAGATCGGCACCGGCTGGGGCGCGCTGGCGATCCGCGCCGCGCAGCGCGGCGCGAAGGTCACCACCATCACGCTGTCCAAGGAGCAGGCGAAGCTCGCCCGCGACCGCGCGCGGGACGCCGGGGTCAGCGACTCCATCGACATCCGGCTGCAGGACTACCGCGAGGTCACCGGGCTCTACGACGCGGTCGTCAGCATCGAGATGATCGAGGCGGTCGGCGAGGAGTACTGGCCGATCTACTTCCAGACGATCGACGCGCACCTCAACGTCGGCGGCACCGCTGTGATCCAGGCGATCCTGATGGACGACGCTCGGCTGCGCGCCACCAGGGCGTCGTACAGCTGGATCCAGAAGCACATCTTCCCCGGCGGGATCATCCCGTCGCTGCCGGCGATCGAGCGGACGCTCGACCGCCACACGACGCTGGAGCTCACCGAGATCTCGAAGTTCGGCCAGTCGTACGCCGACACGCTGCGCATCTGGCGGGCCGGGTTCGACGCGCGCCTCGACGAGGTGCGCGCGCTGGGCTGGGACGACCAGATGATCCGCGCGTGGCAGTTCTACCTCGCCTACAGCGAGGCCGGCTTCCGCACCGGGTACCTCGACGTCGCGCAGCTGCGGCTGGAGCGGCCGCGGGCGGACGCCGACGTCTGAGCGGCGCGCGGCATGATGGCGGCATGGGATTGCGCAGCAGCTGGGAAGCGCACGTGCTTCCGCGGATCATGGACCGTTCGCTCCGGGACCCGATCACGCACCCGTGGCGTGAGTTCGCGTGCGGGCAGGCCCACGGCGAGGTTCTCGAGCTGGGCTTCGCCGCCGGCCTGAACCTGCGGTTCTATCCCGCGGCCGTGCACCGCGTGCTCGCCATCGAGCCCGCAGATCTCGCGTGGGCGCTGGCCGAGCGCCGCATCGACCGGGCCAGAAGCGCACGACCGGCGCTGGAGGTCGCGCGGATCGGGCTGGACGGCGCCCGCGTGGACCTGCCGGACCGCAGCGTCGATGCGGTCGTGTCGACGTGGACGATGTGCAGCATCCCGGACCTGACGTCCGCGCTCGCGGAGGTGCGGCGCCTGCTGCGCCCCGGCGGCGAGCTGCGGTTCGCCGAGCACGGCCTCAGCCCGGACGCCGACGTCGCCCGACGCCAGCGGCGGTATCAGCGGTGGTGGACGCCGGTGGCCGGTGGCTGCCACCTCACCCGCGACTTCCCCGCGCTGCTCGACGCGGCCGGCTTCGACGTCGACATCGCCCATCGCGAGTACGCGATGCCCGGCAACCTGTCGCGGCCCTGGTCGTGGATGCTGCGGGGCACCGCGACGCCGCGCTGAGCCGACCGGCCGCGCCGGAGCCGATCAGCCGAGCAGCGCCCGCACCCGGGGCACCACCTCGGTGCCGTAGAGCTCGATCGAGTGCAGCATCTTCTCGTGCGGGAGCGTCCCGTTGCTGAACTTCAGGTCGAACCGGTCGATGCCGAGCGCCTGCGCGGTGCGGGCGATCTTGTCCGCGACGGTCTGCGGTGAGCCGACGTACAGCGAGCCCGACTCGACCTCCTCGTCGTACTGCGCGCGGGTGACCGGCGGCCAGCCCCGCTCGCGGCCGATGCGGTCCCGGTTGACCTTGAAGTGCGGGAACAGCTCCTCGCGCGCCTGCTTGTCGGTGTCGGCCACGTGCCCCGGCGAGTGGACGCCGATCGGGAGCTCACCGGACTCGAGCTCCGTGCAGGCCCGCCGGTAGAGGTCGGCGTACGGCACGAACCGGGCCGGGTCGCCACCGATGATGGCCAGCATCATGGGAATCCGGTAGCGGGCGGCGCGGACGACGGACTCCGGCGAGCCGCCGACCCCGATCCAGGTCCGCAGCCGGCCCGACTCGGTCTTCGGGAACACCTCGACGTTGCGCATCGCCGGGCGGGTCGTGCCCTCCCAGGAGACGGGGCCCTCGTCGAGCAGCCGGGAGAACAGGTCGAGCTTCTCGTTGAACAGCACCTCGTAGTCGTTCAGATCCAGCCCGTACAGCGGGAACGACTCGGTGAACGAGCCGCGGCCGAGCTGCACCTCCGCGCGTCCGCGGGACACCGCGTCGAGGGTCGCGAACTTCTCGAACACGCGCACCGGGTCGTCGGAGGACAGCACCGTCACCGCCGAGCCGAGCAGGATCCGCTCGGTGCGGCCAGCGGCCGCGGCCAGCACGATCTCCGGGGCCGACACGGCGAAGTCGTCACGGTGGTGCTCGCCGGCCGCGAAGGCGTCGATGCCCACCGAGTCGGCCAGCACCGCCTGCTCGACCACGTTGCGCAGCACCTCCGGGTACGGCAGCCGCCGCGCCATGGAGTCGACCGTGACGTCGCCGAAGGTGTCCAGGCCGAAATCCACGTCGTTCTCCTCATCGATGGGCGATACGGTGGTGCGAGCGACGAAACGGCGGCGCCCTACCAGCGCTGTCTCGCGCCCAGCGTAGCCCGCAACCGGGTCCTCGACCGGCGGCGTCGCGCGGATGACAACGGCGATCGGCGGCAACGTGGACGCAGCCAGCGAACAGACCATTGCCGGATACCGCCGTGCCCGGCGAGAACTGGCTGCCTGGCTGGAGACCGCGTCGCCGGCCGACCTGCGCCGCAGCAGCAACGGCACGTGCTGGACGAACGAGCAGCTGCTGTTCCACATGGTCTTCGGATACATGATCGTCAGGGCGCTGCTGCCCCTGGTCCGAGTCGTCAGCCGCCTGCCCGCGTCGTGGGGCAGGGCGTTCGCCGGCCTGCTGAACGCCGCTACCGGACCGTTCGACAGGGTGAACTACTGGGGCTCCCGCGCCGCGGCCCTGGTCTACGACCACCGACGAATGGCGCGGAAGCTGGAGAAGACGACGGCAGCGCTGACGCGGCGGCTCGCCCAGGAGACGCCGGCATCGCTGAGCCGGTCGATGCCGTTCCCCACACGCTGGGACCCCTTCTTCACCGACACCATGACCGTGGCGGACCTTTATCCCTACGCCACACAACACTTCGACTTCCACGCCAAGCAGCTGCGACTGGCCTCCCCGGATGATCGCCGGGGCGCGTGAGCCGGCAGCCGGGCGGCGCGAGCCGCGTCGCGGGTTCGGCGCGTACGGTGGCAGTCGTGAGTGATTCAGTCACCCTTCTCACCGCCGGGCTCGATCTGATCGGCGAGCAGGTCGAGGCCACGTCGGACGACGGCTGGTCGGCCGCGTCGCCCTGTGAGCGCTGGACGGCCCTGGACGTGCTGGCGCATGTCACCGGCACGACGCAGAAGGCCATCGCCTGCATGAGCGGCGCGGAGTACACCGGCGAACCGGCCGATCCCGTGACCGGTGAGGGCGTCGCGCCGATCGTGCAGCGGTGGCGTGACACCGCCGACCAGGCGGCCGACAGCGTCATCGCGGCGGACCCCGCCCAGCAGGTCGAGACGCCGCGCGGGTCCATGCCGCTCGGCGCGGCGCTCGCCCTTCCGGCCGCGGACCTCGCGGTGCACGCGTGGGACCTCGCCGCAGCCGGCGGCCGCCGGCTGGAGCTGTCACCGGAGCTGCTCGCGCACGTGCAGTCGGTCATCGACAGCCTGCCGCCGGATCGGCTGCGCTCCCCCGGCTTGTTCGGCCCGCAGGTCGAGGCGCCGCCCGGCGCCGGTCCGACCGAGACGCTGATGGCCTTCCTCGGCCGCCGTCGCCCGGACGCCGAGGAGTCCCGGCCTCAGGTGCCGCAGTAGGTGACGTACCCGGTGGTGAACTCGGCGGGCGCCGGCTCGGCGTAGCGGTCGAGCCCGGGACGTTCGGTGAACGGCTCGCGGACCACCGAGAGGAGCTGTTCGAAGGGCGCCAGGTCGCCGTCCACGGCCGCGGCGAGCGCCTCCTCGACGAGATGGTTGCGCGGGATGTACACCGGGTTGACCGCGTCCATGGCTGCGGCGGTCGCGGTCCGGTCCGTCTCCCCCAGCCGTTGCCGCCAGCGCGCCTGCCAGGCGTCGTACGCCGCGAGGTCGAGCACGTGCTCGCGGACGTCGTCCGGCTCGCCGCGCAGCACGCGGGCCAGGCCCCGGAAGGTGGAGGTGAAGTCCAGCCGGTTCATCGCCATCATCGACAGCAGGTCGCCGATCAGCACGCCGTCGGACTCGACCGCGCCGGCCAGCCCGAGCTTGGCCCGCAACCGCGCCGCCCGTGCCGCGTCGTACGCCGCAACGAACGCCTCCACGCGTTCCGTCGCGTCGGCGATCGCGGCGTCGACGTCGCCGTCCTCGGCGAGCAGGCCGAGGAGCGTCTCGGCGAACCGGGAGAGGTTCCACAACGCGATCGGCGGCTGCTGTCCGTATCGGTAGCGTCCGCCGGTGTCGATCGAGCTGAAGACCTGGTCCTCGTCGTACGCGTCCAGGAAGGCGCAGGGCCCGTAGTCGATCGTCTCGCCCGAGATGGTCATGTTGTCGGTGTTCATCACCCCGTGGATGAACCCGATGCTCATCCACGAGGCGATCAGCTCGGCCTGGCGGGCGATGACGGCGCTGAGGAAGCCGGCGTAGTCGCCGGGCGCCACCTCGGGATAGTGCCGCGCCATCGCGTAGTCGGCCAGCCTGCGGACGTGCTCCACGGTGCCGTGGTGCGCCGCCATCTGGAACGTGCCGACCCGCAGGTGGGACGCCGCGACGCGGGTCAGGATCGCGCCGGGCTGGACGCCGCCGTCCCGGAGCACCTGCTCGCCGGTCGTGGCCGCGGCGAGCGCCCGCGTGGTCGGGATGCCGAGGGCGTGCATCGCCTCTCCGACGACGTACTCGCGCAGCACCGGCCCGAGGACCGCCTTGCCGTCGCCACCGCGGGAGAACTGGGTGCGCCCGGAGCCCTTGAACGCGATGTCGCGGCGGTTGCCGTGCCGGTCGACGATCTCGCCGAGCAGCACCGCCCGCCCGTCGCCGAGCATCGGGCTGAGCTGGCCGAACTGATGACCGGAGTACGCCTGCGCCAGCGGCGTGGCACCCTCGGGCACGACGGCGCCCGACAGGGCCGCGACGCCCTCCTCACCGGCCAGGACGCCGGGGTCGAGCCCGAGCTCCGCGGCCAGCTCGGTGTTCAGCGCGACGAGCCGGGGGGCCGGCGGGACGGCCGGGTCCCAGGGCACGTAGAACCCGTCCAGCTCCCGCGCGTACGTGTTGTCGAACCGCCAGTCCATGAGCTACCTCCCAGCCCCTTACGGTGCCACGAAACGGCGGCGGCCGCCGATGCGCTAGGGATGCCGTCGCCCGCTGTGCGCCTCCAGCCGGAGCCGCTCGCGCATCTGGGGGTAGTGCAGATCGAACGCCGGTCGCAACGACCGGATCCGGGGCAGCGTGAGGAAGTTGTGCCGGGGCGGGGGCGTGGTCGTCGCCCACTCGAGCGAGTTGCCGAACCCCCAGGGGTCGTCCGCCGTGGTCACCTCGCCGTACCGGTACGAGCGATACAGGTTCCACATGAACGGCAGCACCGACATCCCGAGCACGAACGCGAACACCGTCGAGAGCTGGTTGAGGCCGGCGAAGCCGTCGCTGAGCAGGTAGTCGCCGTAGCGACGCGGCATCCCCTCGTTGCCGAGGTAGTGCTGGACGAGGAAGGTGCCGTGGAATCCGATGAACGTGAGCCAGAAGTGCCACTTGCCCAGCCGCTCGTCGAGGAACCGCCCGGTGAACTTGGGGAACCAGAAGTACACCCCGGAGTACGCCGAGAACACGATCGTGCCGAACAGCACGTAGTGGAAGTGCGCGACGACGAAGTAGGTGTCGGTGACGTGGAAGTCGATCGGGGGCGAGGCGAGCAGGACGCCGGTGATGCCGCCGAACGTGAACGTGACGATGAACCCGACCGCGAACAGCAGCGGTGTCTCGAAGGTCAGCGCGCCCTTCCACATCGTGAACAGCCAGGTGAAGATCTTCAGCCCGGTGGGGATCGCGATGAGGAACGACATGAAGGAGAAGAACGGCAGGAGGACGGCGCCCGTGGCGAACATGTGATGCGCCCAGACCGCGATCGACAGGACGGCGATCGCGATCGTCGCGAACACCATGCCCTTGTACCCGAACAGCGGCTTGCGGCTGAACACCGGGACGACCTCCGAGACGATGCCGAAGAACGGCAGCGCGACGATGTACACCTCCGGGTGGCCGAAGAACCAGAACAGGTGCTGCCAGAGGATCGCGCCGCCGTTCTCCGCCTCGAACACGACCGAGCCGAGTTGCCGGTCGGACAGCAGCAGCAGGAACGCGGAGGTGAGGATGGGGAACGCGATGAGCACCATGAGGCTGGTGACCAGCGTGCTCCAGGTGAACATCGACATCCGGAACATGGTCATCCCCGGCGCGCGCATGCACACGATCGTGGTGATGAAGTTGACCGCGCCGAGGATCGTGCCGAGACCGGAGATCGCCAGACCGACGATCCACAGGCTCGGGCCGACCCCCGGCGAGTTCGCGGCGTTCGACAGCGGCGTGTACGCGAACCACCCGAAGTCGGCCGAGCCCGCGGGCGTGAGGAACGCGGACAGGGTGACGAGCGAGCCGAGCGAGTAGAACCAGTACGACAGCGCGTTCAGCCTCGGGAACGCGACGTCGGGAGCGCCGATGTGCAGCGGCATGACGAGGTTGCCGAACGCGAAGAACAGCGGCGTGGCGAACATCAGCAGCATGATCGCGCCGTGGTTGGTGAACAGCTGGTTGTACTGCTCCGGCGAGAGGAACTGGTAGCCCGGGTAGGCCAGCTCGGCGCGCATCAGCATCGCCATGAGGCCGCCGATCAGGAAGAACCCGAACGCGGTCCCGAAGTACATCTTCCCGATCATCTTGTGATCGGTCGTGCCCAGCACGCGGGCGAGCATCGAGCCGGGTCTGGCTCGGTGCGGTACGGCGACCGGGGTCAGCTCCAACGGGCGATCGGGTGCGAGTGTCACGGGCACCTCCTCAGGGAGGTTTATCCAATTCGATGCTGTATAAACTATGACTATGGCACAACCCACCCGCGACGGGGAAGATGCCGGCGGAGCCGGGGACCGTCGGGCCCGCATCCTGCGGCTGCTCCAGGAGCAGTCCCGGGCGCTGGACATCACGCAGATCGCCGCTCTGGCGGGGATCCACCGCAACACCGTCCGCTTCCATCTGGAGAACCTGGTCGCCGCCGGCACGGTGGAACGATCGACGGGACGCCCCACGGCGCGAGGGGGCAGACCGCCGCAGCTGTTCCGCACGGCACCCGGCTGGGACCGCACCGGCCCGCGGAACTACCTCGGCCTCGCGGCGGCGCTGCTCGAGCAGCTGCGGACTCGCCCGGACGCCGCCGCGGCGGCGGAGGAGGCAGGGCTCGCGTGGGGGGAACGGCTCGGCGCCGACGCCCCGGTTCCGGCAGACGCCGACGCGGCCCGCAGCACGCTGACGAGCGGACTTCGGCAGCTGGGCTTCGCCCCCGAGCAGGTGGACGAGCGGCGGATCGATCTGCGGCATTGCCCGTTCGTCGAGCTCGCCGCCGATCCCGACCGTCTCGTCTGCCGGCTGCATCGTGGGCTGCTGCAGGCCGCGGTCGCCGGGTGGCCGGACGCGATACGGGGCGTCGACCTCGAGCCCGAGGTCGAGCCGGGTCGCTGCGTCGTCCGCCTCACGCCGGCCCAGTGAGCAGCCCGCCAGAACCGTTGTGTTGTGGCGACTTCGGGCGACGTCGCCCGAAGTCGTCACAAGTCAACGGGGGCTAGGTGGTGAGCTGGCGCTTGCTGGAGATGACGCCGGTGTCGAAGCCCGCGAAGTGCAGGCCGCCGTGGAAGCGCGCGTGCTCGATCTTCGTGCAGCGGTCCATCACGACCGTCATCCCGGCCGCCTCCGCGCGGCGCGTGGACTCCTCGTCCCACAGCCCCAGCTGCAGCCATAGGGTCTTCGCGCCGACCTCGATCGCGTCGTCGAGGACCTCGGGGATGTCGCTCTGCTTGCGGAACACGTCGACGATGTCCGGCACCACCGGCAGCTCGCGCAGCGACGGGTACACCGGATGCCCGTGCACCTCCTTGAGCGAGGGGTTGACGAAGTACACGTCGTACTCGTGCGTCGCGAGCAGGTAGGTCGCCACGAAGTACGACGCGCGGGAGGGCTTGTTCGAGGCGCCGACGATGGCGATCGACTTCGCCGTGCGCAGCAGGTTCAGCCGTTCGGGGGCCGACGGGCCCTGCCAGGTGCGAGCCGGTCGCGTCATCACTGCTCTCCGATCGCCGCGGTCAATGCCTGGTCCAGGTCCCAGAGTATGTCCTCGATGTCCTCCAGCCCGACCGAGATGCGGATCAGGTCGTCGGGGACGCCGGCCGCGACGAGCTGCTCGTCGCTGAGCTGCCGGTGGGTAGTGGACGCCGGGTGCAGCACGAGGGTCCGCGAGTCGCCGACGTTGGCCAGGTGCGAGGCGACCTGCAGCGCCGCGATGAACCGCTGGCCGGTCTCGCGGCCGCCCTCGACGCCGAACGCGAACACCGCGCCCGGGCCCTTGGGCAGGTACTTGCCGGCCCGCTCGTGGTGCGGGTGCGACGGCAGGCCGGCGTAGTTGACGTACGCGATGCGCGGGTCGGCGTCGAGCCACTCGGCGACGCGCCGGGCGTTCGCGACGTGCTCGTCCATCCGCTGCGGCAACGTCTCGACGCCCTGCAGCAGCATGAACGCCGAGTGCGCCGGAAGGGCCGGGCCGACGTCGCGCAGCTGCTCGCTGCGCAGCCGGGTCAGGAACGCGTACTCGCCGAAGTTGCCCCACCACTCCAGGCCGCCGTACGACGGGACCGGCTCGGTCATCCGCGGGAACTTCCCGTTCGCCCAGTCGAAGCGGCCGGACTCGACGACGACGCCGCCGAGGGTCGTGCCGTGGCCGCCGAGGAACTTGGTCGCGGAGTGCACGACGATGTCGGCGCCGTGCTCCAGCGGCCGCAGCAGGTACGGCGTCGCCATCGTGGAGTCGACGATCAGCGGCAGGCCGTGCCGGTGCGCGACCTCGGCCAGCCCGGCGATGTCGGCGATATCCCCCGACGGGTTGGCGATCGACTCGGCGTACACCGCGCGGGTGCGCTCGGTGATGGCCGCCTCGTAGTCGGCCGGGTCGGTGCCGGGCACGAACGTCGTGTCGATGCCCAGCCGCCGCATGGTGACGTCGAGCAGGGTGACGGTGCCGCCGTACAGCTGGGCGGCCGCGACCAGGTGGTCGCCGGCCTCGCACAGCGAGCTGACGACGAGGAACTCCGCCGACATGCCGGTCGCCGCGGCGACCGCGCCGATGCCGCCCTCGAGCGCTGCGACCCGCTCCTCGAACGCCGCGACGGTCGGGTTGGAGATGCGCGAGTAGATGTTGCCGTACTTCTGCAGCGCGAACAGGCTCGCCGCGTCCTCGGCGTCCTCGAAGACGAAGGACGTGGACTGGTAGATCGGCACCGCGCGGGCCCCGGTGAACGGGTCGGGGGTACCACCGGCGTGCAGGGCCTTGGTCCGGAAGCCGAACTCGTGGTCTCTCATCCTCGGATCTCCTCTCGCGAGCTCTGCTCACGGTACGCAGCGGTACGGCGCAGCACCGCCTCGACGTCCGCCGCCGGGATCGAGCGGGGCGCGGCGCCCGAGGCGGCGGCCACCCGGGCCAGCGACGCCAGCGCCGCGTTGACCGGCGTCGGTACGCCGTGCAGGCGGCCCAGCCGGACGATCTCTCCGTTGAGGTAGTCGGTCTCGATGGTGCCGGTGCGGCGGGCGAGCGACTGGAACGTCGACGAGCCGACCTCCTCCGGTGCGCCGTCGACGGCGGCCGTCCGGGGCGCGCTCGCGCCCAGCGCCTTCTCCTTGGCCGAGGAGACGACCGGCTCCCCCGACGCGGCGAGCGCCGCCTCGGCCTCCTTCCGGCAGGCCCGCGTCAGCGCGGCGGCGCCGTCGCCCGGCACGATGAGCGCGTCGACGGCGTTGCCCATGTTCGCCACCAGCTTGCGGCGCTTCCAGGCCATGACGTCGTCCGGCAGCGGCACCCGCAGCCCGGCTCCCGACCAGTCGTCGGCGATGGCGCGGGCGAGCGCGTCCGCGGGCTGCGCGCGCGGGTAGCGGCCGAGGAAGAAGATGCCCGAGTCGCCGTCGTAGCGCGCCACGACCTCCCCCGGGCGGACGTGGGTGGCGGGGCACCACACCGCGGCGGCGTACACCCGCGCGAAGTAGCGCAGCGCGAGGTCCTCGCCGGCGAGGCCGTTGGTGGCGGTGACGACCGGCAGCGTCTCGCCCGCGGTGCCGACCACCCCGTGCTCGTCGCGCACCGTCGCGTCGGCCCAGGCCGCGAGGGCCGCGCCCGCCTGGTGCAGCTTCGTGGCGAGCACCAGGACGTCGCCCGGGCCGAGGTCCGCCTCCTCCGGAGCGGTCCACACCGGCGCGCAGACCTGGTAGGTGGCCCGCGGCGTGCGCAGGGTGAGCCCGTCGCGGGCGAGCACCGCGGCGTGCTCGCCGCGCGAGACCCACGCCACCGGCACCCCGTGCTCGGCGAGGCGGCCGCCGATCGTGCCGCCGATGGCCCCGGTGCCGATGATCACGTATCGCCGCATGGGCCCTGTCTATCAGGCGGCGGTTCGGAGGCGCCGGGCAGAATGGCCGCGTGCGAGGCAACCGGGTCGGCTGGGCGGTGCTCGGCCTGCTCGTCGTGGCGCTGGTGGTGACCGGCGATCCCGCCCTCGTCGGCGTCTCGACCTACCAGCCGTTCGCGCAGCTCATCGCGCTGCGCGGCTGGCTGGCGCTGGGCCTCCTCGCGCTCGCCGGGGTCCTGGGCGGCGCCGCGCTGCTGGTGCATCACCGCGGCGTGGACCGGCCGGTGCGGCTCACAGCGGCGATCCTGGCATTGCTCGCCGCGGCCGGCGTGCACGGCGCGGTGGTGATCGGCCGCGGCGTCACGGCGGCCGCGGCCCTGCCGGCCGACAAGCGCGCCGGCGATCTCGACGTGCTGGCGTTCAACACCTGGGGCGGCGCGGCGGGCGACGCCCGGGTCAGCGCCCTGATCGACGACGTGCGGCCGGACGCCGTGGTGCTGCCGGAGACCACCGCCGCGGCGGCGCACCGCATCGCCGCCGCTGCCGGTCCGGGCTTCACGGTGCTCATGGGCGAGGGCCGCCCGGGCGGCTCCGGCCCGACCGCGCTGCTGATCAGCGCCGGCCTCGGCGAGTACGAGCGGATCGACGGCCCGGACCTCGAGTACGGCATGGTCGGCGCGCGGCCTCTCGACGGCCCCGGGCCGGTGCTGTACGCCGTCCACGTGGTCTCGCCGGTCGGTGAGCGGACGGCGGCGTGGCGTCGCGAGCTCGCGCTGGTGACCGCGATCTGCGACCGGACCGACGGCGCGGTCGTGGCCGGTGACTTCAACGCGACGGTCGACCACGCGCCGCTGCGCGCGACGCGGTGCGTGGACGGCAGCGTCCGCTCGGGCGGCGTCGGGACCTGGCCGGCCGGCGCCCCGCGCCTGCTGGGGGCGCCGATCGACCACGTGCTGGCCGATCCGGCACGGTGGAGCCCGGTCGGCAGCGCCGTCCGGGACGTCGGGGGCAGCGATCACCGCGCCCTCGTCGTCCGGTTACGGCGGCACTAGATTTGGGACGGGCTGGCCGAGACCCTCGGCGCCTGGTCGAATGGATGATCACACCGCCCGGCCGCACGGCCGGGCGTCGCTCGGACACGCAGAGAAAGGCCTGCTCATGCGCATTGGCGTGCCCAGGGAAGCCGGCGACGAGACCCTCGTGGCGGCGACGGCCAAGACGGTGGGGCAGCTGATCGGTCTCGGCTACGACGTCACCGTCGAGCACGAGGCCGGAGCCCTGGCCGACCAGCCCGACGAGGCGTATGCCGAGGCCGGCGCGGCGCTCGGCACCGCGGACGACGTCTGGGGCAGCGACGTCCTGGTCAAGGTCAACGCCCCGACCGACGAGGAGATCGCGCGGCTGCACCGCGGCCAGACGGTCATCTCGCTGATGGCGCCCGCGCGCAGCCCCGAGCTGCTCGAGAAGCTGCAGGGCGCCGGCGTCACGGCGCTCGCGATGGACGCCGTCCCCCGCATCTCGCGGGCGCAGTCGATGGACGTGCTGTCGTCGATGGCCAACGTCGCCGGCTACCGCGCGGTCGTCGAGGCGGCGCACGAGTTCAAGCGGCAGTTCACCGGCCAGGTCACCGCTGCCGGCAAGGTCCCGCCGGCGAAGGTCTTCGTCGTCGGCGCCGGCGTCGCCGGGCTGGCCGCGATCGGCGCGGCCGGCAGCATGGGCGCGATCGTGCGGGCGTTCGACGTCCGGCCCGAGGTCGCCGAGCAGGTCGAGTCGATGGGCGCGCAGTTCGTTACCGTCGACCTCCAGCAGGAGGTCAGCAGCGACGGCTACGCCAAGGAGCTCACGGCGGAGCAGGAGCAGCTCACCGCCGACATGTACGACGCCGAGGCGCGCGGCGCCGACATCGTCATCACCACGGCGCTGATCCCGGGGCGTCCGGCCCCGCGGCTGATCACCGCCGCCACCGTCGCGGCGATGGCCCCCGGCTCGGTGATCGTCGACATGGCGGCCGCCAACGGCGGCAACTGCGAGCTGACCCGCCCGGGCGAGAAGTACGTCACCGACAACCAGGTCACCATCATCGGCTACACCGATCTGGCCGGCCGGCTCGCGGCGCAGACCTCGCAGCTCTACGGCACGAACATCGTCAACCTGCTCAAGCTGCTGACCCCCGGCAAGGACGGCGTGCTCACCCTCGACCTGGACGACGTCGTGCAGCGCGGCATCACGGCCGTCCGCGACGGCGAGGGCATGTGGCCGCCGCCGCCGGTCCAGGTGTCGGCGGCGCCGGCCGCGACGAAGGCAGCTGCGGTCGCGACCGCGCCGCCGCCGAAGCCGAAGGACCCGCGCCGGCGGCTCTACGCCGCCGGCCTCGCCGCGGTGCTGTTCGCGCTGGTGGCGACGTTCAGCCCGGCGTCCTTCCTCGGGCACTTCACCGTCTTCGCGCTGGCGATCTTCGTCGGCTACTACGTGATCAGCAACGTCACCCACGCCCTGCACACGCCCCTGATGAGCGAGACGAACGCGATCTCCGGCATCATCCTGGTCGGCGGCCTGCTCCAGGTGGGCAGCGACAACCTCGCCGTCACGATCATCGCCGTCCTCGCCGTCCTGGTCGCGAGCATCAACATCTTCGGCGGCTTCCTCGTGACCCTGCGCATGCTCAAGATGTTCCGGAAGGACTGACGCGATGACCTCCCCGCTCCTGGCGAGCGCCACCGACGCCACCACGACCGATCTCCGCCTGGCCGGGCTGGTCACCGCGGCCTACATCATCGCCGCCGTGCTGTTCATCTTCGCGTTGGCCGGGCTGTCGAAGCACGAGACCGCGAAGCGCGGCAACATCGCCGGCATGGTGGGCATGGCGCTGGCCATCGTCGCGACGATCATCCTCGCCGTACGTGACTCGCAGCGGCCGGCCGCCGTGACGATCGCCCTCATCCTCGTCGCCATCCTGATCGGCGCGGTGATCGGCGCGTGGCGGGCCCGCACGGTCGAGATGACCGGCATGCCCGAGCTGGTGGCGATGCTGCACAGCTTCGTCGGTCTCGCGGCCGTGCTGGTCGGCTACAACTCGTTCCTGCAGGCCGACCACACGGCGTCCGACTCCCTGGCCACCATCCACTCCGTCGAGGTGTTCCTCGGTGTGTTCATCGGCGCGGTCACCTTCACCGGCTCGATCGTGGCCTACCTGAAGCTCAGCGCGAAGATGAAGTCCTCGCCGCTGATGCTGCCCGGCCGGCACCTGCTCAACCTCGCGATCCTCATCGCGTCGGCCGCGCTGCTGGTGTGGTTCATGCTCGACAAGAGCGACCTGGGCGGTACGCCGACCGCGCTGATCCCGCTGCTGGCGATGACCGTCCTCGCGCTGCTGCTCGGCTTCCATCTCGTGGCGGCGATCGGTGGCGGCGACATGCCGGTCGTGGTCTCCATGCTGAACAGCTACTCCGGCTGGGCGGCGGCCGCCGCCGGCTTCATGCTCGGCAACGACCTGCTGATCATCACCGGCGCGCTGGTCGGCTCGTCCGGTGCGATCCTGTCCTACATCATGTGCAAGGCGATGAACCGGTCGTTCGTGTCCGTCATCGCCGGCGGCTTCGGCTCCGACGGCGCCGTGTCCGGCGAGGCCCGCGACTACGGCGAGCATCGCGAGATCACCGCCGAGGATGCCGCCGAGCTGCTCAAGGACGCCAAGTCGGTCGTCATCACGCCCGGCTACGGGATGGCCGTCGCGCAGGCGCAGTACCCCGTCGCGGCGCTCACCGAGAAGCTCCGCGCGCGCGGCGTCGACGTCCGCTTCGGCATCCACCCGGTGGCCGGGCGGCTGCCCGGGCACATGAACGTGCTGCTGGCCGAGGCCAAGGTGCCCTACGACGTCGTCCTGGAGATGGACGAGATCAACGAGGACTTCCCCGACACCGACGTCGTCCTGGTCATCGGCGCGAACGACACCGTCAACCCGGCCGCCATGGAGGAGCCCGGCAGCCCGATCGCCGGCATGCCCGTGCTGGAGGTGTGGCACGCCCGCGACGTCATCGTCTTCAAGCGGTCGATGGCGGCCGGCTACGCCGGCGTGCAGAACCCGCTGTTCTTCAAGGACAACAGCCGGATGCTGTTCGGCGACGCCAAGGAGCGGGTCAACGACATCCTGAACCACCTCTGACCGGCGCCGCCGCCGGGCCGGCCGCGGCGCCTCAGTGCACCCAGCTCGGCGGCTGCTCGTCCGCGCGCACCGGAGGAGGCGGGGTCCCGTCGCCGAACGGCCGGCCGCCGAGCTGCTCGCGCCCGTGCGCGGTCAGCCAGCCGCTGAGGTCGGGTCCCTTGGGGATGATCCCGCTCGGGTTGATGTCCTTGTGGACGACGTAGTAGTGCGCCTTGATCTGCTGGAAGTCGATCGTGTCGCCGAACCCGGGCGTCTGGTACAGGTCGCGCGCGTATCCCCACAACGCCGGCATCTCGGTGAGCTTGTTGCGGTTGGTCTTGAAATGCCCGTGGTAGACCGGGTCGAACCGGGCGAGGGTGGTGAACAGCCGCACGTCGGCCTCGGTGATCTGCTCGCCCATCAGGTACCGGCGGTCGGTCAGCAGCTCCTCGAGCCAGTCGAGGGCGACGAACAGCCGGTCGTACGCCGCGTCGTAGGCCTCCTGCGACCCGGCGAAGCCGCACCGGTAGACGCCGTTGTTGACCTCGGTGTAGACCCGCTGCATGACGTCGTCCATCTCGTCGCGCAGCCGCTCGGGGTACAGGTCCGGCGCGCCGTCGCGGTGGAACCGGCGCCACTGGCTGGAGAAGTCGAGGGTGATCTGCGGGAAGTCGTTGGTGACCACCTCGCCGCTGGGGATGTCGACGATCGCCGGGACGGTGATGCCCTTCTGGTAGTCGGGGAATCGCTTGAGGTAGGCGTCCTTGATCCGCGGGATGCCCAGGACCGGGTCCACGCCGCCGGGGTCGAGGTCGAAGGTCCACGAGTCGGCGTCGTGCGTCGGCCCCGGCAGCCCGACGCTGATCGCGTCCTCCAGGCCGAGCAGGCGCCGCACGATCAGCGTGCGGTTGGCCCACGGGCAGGCCCGCGCCGCGACGAGCCGGTAGCGCCCCGCCTCGACCGGCCAGCCGCTGGAGCCATCGGCGGTGATGCGGTCGTCGATGTACTTCGTGTCGCGGGTGAACTCCTTGCCCGGCACGGAGTACACACCACCCTTGCTGTGCTCGTCAGATGCCATGCGATCCATCCTCGCACCGCCCGTCTCAGAGCGCCGAGTAGATCGCGTCGACGTAGGCCTCGGAGCGGTCCGAGCCGATGATGCCCGGCGCCATCTTGTTCATCATGTAGCTGATCGTCAGGCGCCGGTCGAGATCCATGATGATCACCGATCCTCCCCAGCCGCCCCAGTAGCAGGCCCTGCCCTGCGGCGCGTAGGGCAGCGTCTCGGTCTCCGGCAGCGCGTAGCCGATGCCGAACCGCAGCGAGACGCCGAGCACCAGGTCCACGCCGTGGCTCTGCTCGTCGAAGATCACGTCGATGGTCTCCGGCGACAGCAGCCGCACGCCGCCGGCCGCACCGCCGAGCGAGAGGACGCGCAGCATCGTCGCCACCGAGCGGGCGTTGCCGTGCCCGTTGGCGGCGCCGACCTCCGACCGGCGCCACGCGTCGGTGTTGGCGGCGTTCGCGTCCACGGGCGGTCCGGTGAACGTCTTGACCATGGGGCTGTCCGGATCCACCGCGCCGAGGTCGATGGGCAGCGGCGGCGGCGCGATCACCGGAGCGATCCGCGGCCAGTCCTTCTCGGCGGCGCCGATCTGGAAGTCGGCGCCCAGCGGGCCCGCGATCTCCTCGGCGACGAACCGGCTCAGCGTCTTGCCGGACACCCGCCGTACCACCTCACCGACCAGATGGCCCTGGTTGAGCGCGTGGTAGCCGGACGCCGACCCCGGCGTCCACCACGGCGCCTGCCGAGCGAGCGCGGCGGTGGCGCTGGGGGTGTCGAGCATCTGCTCCGTGGTGTACGGCGCCTCCCAGCCGGACACGCCGGAGGTGTGCGACAGGAAGTGCCGGACCTCGACGGCGTCCTTGCCGTTGGCGGCGAACTCCGGCCAGTACGTCGCCACCTTCTCGTAGGGGTCCAGCAGGCCGCGCTCGACGCACACCAGCGCGGCCAGGTTGGTGACGGTCTTCGTCGTGGACCACACGTTGACGATGGTGTCGCGCTCCCACGGGCGGGTCATCGCGGCGTCCGCCCAGCCACCCCAGATGTCGACCACCGGCCGGCCGTCGAGGTCGACGGCGATGCTCGCGCCGAGCTCCTCGCCGCTGTCGAGCCGCTCGGCGAGCGCCTCGCGCACCGCCGCGAACCGGGCGTCGGACTCTCCGTGTACTGCGCTCATGGCATGGCCCTCTCGGTCGGGTGGCGGGTTAGGCACACGCTAGGCGGCGGACGGCGATTCGCCAACCGCCGGGCGCGGTGGGTCGTCGCTCACGTCCGGTGGACGCAGATAGTTAGTAGTGCGAAGATTATCGGGAGTTGATACGACGGTCAGGTGAGGAAGCAGGCATGGAGCGCAATCTCTACGAGCAGGAGCACGAGGACTTCCGCGGCATGGTCCGCGCCTTCATGGAGAAGGAGGTCGCTCCCCACCAGGAGGAGTGGCTGGCGCAGAAGATGGTCCCCAAGTCGCTGTTCGAGAAGGCGGCCGAGATCGGCCTGATGGGGCTCAACGTGCCCGAGGAGTACGGCGGCTCGGGCCCGGTCGGCTACCGCTACAACCAGATCATCTCCGAGGAGACCGCCCGCGTCGGCGGCCACCTCGGCGGCATGCGGGTGCACTCCGACGTCTGCCTCGCCTACATCCTGGCGTACGCCGACGACGAGCAGAAGCAGCGCTGGCTCCCGCGGATCGCCGAGGGCAAGGGCATGCTGTCGATCGCGATGACCGAGCCCGGCACCGGCTCCGACCTCGCCGGGATGAAGACCACCGCCCGGCTGGACGGTGACCACTGGGTGCTCAACGGCGCGAAGACGTTCATCACCGGCGGCGCGAACGCCGACCTCGTGATCGTCGTGGCCCGGACGTCGTCCAGCCCGGACAACCGGCGCAAGGGCCTGAGCCTGCTAGTCGTCGAGGACGGCATGCCCGGCTTCGAGAAGGGCCGGCTGCTGAACAAGATCGGCCTGCCGCTGCAGGACACCGTCGAGCTGTCGTTCACCGACGTGCACGTGCCGGTCGCCAACGTGCTCGGCGAGGAGGGCGAGGCGTTCTCCTACCTCGGCAACAACCTGCCCCAGGAACGGCTGTCGATCGCCTCGGGCGCCGTCGTCGCGTGCGAGGCGGCGCTGCGCTACACCGTCGACTACGTCAAGGATCGTCAGGTGTTCGGCCAGGCGCTGGCGTCCTTCCAGAACACCAAGTTCGAGCTGGCCGCGCTGGAGGCCAAGGTCGAGGCCGCCCGCGCGATGGTCGACCGGGCCGTGCTGCTGCACGAGGACGGCAAGCTCACCCCGGTCGACGCGGCGAAGTGCAAGCTGTTCTGCACCGAGCTGCAGGGCGAGGTCGTGGACCGCTGCCTGCAGCTGTTCGGCGGCTTCGGCTACATGCTGGAGTACCCCATCGCGCGGCTGTACACCGACGCCCGGGTGAGCCGGATCTACGGCGGCACGTCGGAGATCATGAAGACCATCATCGCCAAGTCGATGGGGATCTAGCCCCGCGAGCGGACGTCGACAACACTGGGGCGATGACCTCCACCGACCCCACCGTGCAGCTCATCGGCGGCCCGACCGTGCTGATCGAGTACGCCGGGCTGCGGATCCTCGTCGACCCGACGTTCGACGAGCCCGGCGACTACCCCATCGGGCAGCGGACGCTGACGAAGACGGCCGGTCCTGCGCGCCGTCTGGACGAGCTCGGACGGATCGACGTCGTCCTGCTCTCGCACGACCAGCACCCCGACAACCTCGACACCGCGGGCCGGGCCGCGCTCGCCGAGGCGGGGCAGGTGCTGACCACGCCGGCCGCGGCCGAGCGCCTCGGCGGTACGGCGACCGGCCTGGCGCCGTGGCGCGGCATGGACCTCGACGCGCCGGCCGGACCGGTGCACGTGACCTGGGTACCGGCGATCCACGGCCCCGACGGCACGGAGGGCCTGGTCGGCCCGGTCACCGGCTTCGTGCTGCAGGCACCGGACCAGCCGCGGGTCTACGTCAGCGGCGACAACGCGTCGCTGCGGGCCGTCGCCGAGATCACCCATCACCTGGGGCCGATCGACGCCGCGATCCTCTTCGTCGGTGCGGCGCGCACCCCGTTGCTGGATGCCTACCTGACGCTCACCGCCGCGCAGTCGGCGCAGGCCGCCGGCATCCTCGGCGCCCCGATCGTCGTACCGGCACACACCGACGGCTGGGCGCACTTCACCCAGGACTCCGAGGCGGTGCGCGCGGCGTTCGAGGACGCCTCGCTGAGCGGCGTCCTGCGGCTGCTGCCGCCCGGCGAGTCGACCGCCCTTCGCTGACGAGGTGCCCGGTTGTGCACGCCAGACGCTGCACAGGTAGGCACCTTGAGCTGCAGCTGACGGTCCACGTGGCCGGTCACGCGCGGCGGCGCCGGTCGATGCGCCGCCGCGCCAGCCACCGCCAGCCGTGCCGGACGTACCAGCGCCGCCGGTCTCGCGGGCCGAACCGTGGGAGACCGGCCGGGACGTCGGGCACCGGCGCCGGCACGCCCCACCGCGCGGCGAGCGCCGCGGCGTACCTCGCGGCGTACTCGAAGTGCCCGGCCTGCGACAGGTGGGTCCCGTCGGGCCCGGTGACCCGCGGGCCCGGCCACGTCAGGTGGACGCCGCCGGCCGCCGGGGAGAGCGCCGCGGTCAGCTCGTTGATCAGGGCCCCCTGCCGGTCCCACGCCCGCATCGCCCACGCCGGTCCCGGCAGCACCGCGGAGATCCGCGGCAGTTCCATCGTCAACGGCACGCCGCCGCGCTCGCGGACCGCGGCGAAGAGGCCCTCGATCGCCGCCCGGCTGTCGGAGATTCCGTAGCCCGCCCGCAGGACGTCGTTGCCGCCGACCCACAGACAGACCAGGTCGCCGTCCGCGACGTCCGCCACCGCGAGCTGTTCGGCGAGGATCTCCGCCGACGTGGCGCCGCTGCGCGCGAGCCGCGACGCGAGGGTGACCTCGACGCCGGTCCGCGGGAGAAGGTCGACGAGGATCTCGTGCCACGGCACCAGGCGCTGGTTCGTCCACACGTCGGCGATCGCGGCTGTCAGGGAGTCGCCGACCCCGTGGACGACGATCCGTTCGGGTCTCATGCCCGGTATTGCGCCAGCAGCTCGCCGGCGGCACGCTCCCAGGTGTACTGGCGGGCCGCGGCCACCGACCGGGTGCGGGCGCCGACGTCGCCGGAGACCCGGAGCGCCGCCTCGGCGAAGCCCTCCGGCGTGCCCTCCGCCGGGACGGTGGACGGGATCTCGCTGATCGACCCCGACCGGCGGCACACCACAGGCAGCCCGCACGCCATCGCCTCGAGCGCGCTGACGCCGAAGGTCTCGAACGGTCCCGGGGCGAGGAAGACGTCGGCTGCGCCGAGCAGCTCGGCCATCCGGGGCGGACCGTCCACGAAGCCGGCCGACCGGGTGCCCCGATGGCGCGCGATCGTCGCCGCCTCGGGACCCGAGCCGATCACGAGCAGCTCGACCGGCAGGCCGGCGTCCGCCAGCCGCTCGGCGGTGCGGGCGCTCAGCAGCGGGTCCTTCTCGGCCGACAGCCGTCCGGCGTGCACCAGCCGGAGCGCGCCGTCCCGCCGGGGCGCCCGCGAAGCGGGCCGGAAGGTCTCGTGGTCGACGCCCCATGGGATCACCCGGACCTCGATGCCGGCGTCGGCGTACGGCGCGGCGGCGAACCGGCTCGGCGCGACGACCGCGTCGACGCCGTCCCCGATCCGGCGCAGCCATCGCGTAATGGACCCGGCGGCCCGCGGCACCCGCGACCAGAACGCCGCCAGCAGGTCGAGCCGCTCGTGCGCGACGAGGATCGCGCGGATCCCCCGGCTCCGGCACTCCGGACCCAGCCACGCCAAGGTGAGCTGGTCGTGGATCTCGACCACGTCGGGGCGTACGTCGTCGAGCAGCGCGCGGACGGCGCCCCGCTCGAGCATCAGCCGGTACGACTGGCCGGCGACGAGGCGGACGCCGGGGAGCGTCCCGACGTCCAGCACCCCGGGTATCGCCTCGATGCCGGCGTCCGGGCCGGGCACCACGACGACGCTGCGCACGCCGAGCGCGGCCTGCGCCAGCGACACCCGCCGCAGCACGGTGCGGATGCCGCCGCTGGTCGGCGAGACGAAGTTGGCCAGCCGCAGCACCCGGAGTTCCTCAGCGTGCACCGAGCGCCTCGTCGTACGACGCGAGCAGCGAGCTCATGCTGGAGTCCCAGGTACGGTGCGCGACCGTGGCGGCGATCTCGCCCGGCGCCCGGCCGGGGGAGGCGAGCTCGGCCAGCGCGGCGGCGCGCAGCGAGCCGCCGTCACCGCCGGCGAAGTGCCGGCCGGACAGGCCCGGAGCCACCAGCTCGGTGCTCCCGGAGCCGGCGTCCGGGACGATGCACGGGACGCCCGACGACAGTGCCTCGAGCACCACCTGCGAGAGCGTCTCGCCGCGGCCGGGGTGCACGAACAGGTCGAGCGACGCCACGGCCTCCGGGTACGTCGGGCCGCGGAGCCTGCCGGTGAACTCCGCCTCGGGCAGCAGCCGCTCGAGGCGCCCGCGGGCCGGGCCGTCGCCGATGACCTTCAGCCGGGCGCCGGGGATCCCGCGCAGCGCGATGAGCAGGTCGAGCTCCTTCTCACCGGCCAGCCGGCCGGCGTACCCGATGGTGACCGTGCCGGTGGCGGACGTCGTGAGGCGCTGGGTGCGGGCCGCGGGGGTGAACCGCGCGGTGTCGATCGCCCGCAGCCACTCGCGCGGAACCGGCGCACGCCAGCCGCGCAGCGTGCCCAGCGCGTACTGCGAGCAGGCGATGTTGATGGTGGCCATCGAGTGCAGCGCCTGCTGCACCCGGCCGGCCATCCGCGACGTCAGCTGCGCCCCGGGCAGCCGGTGCATCGCCTGCGCCGAGAACGCGGTGAAGTCCGTCATGTAGGCGGCGATCGCGGGGATCGCCTGGCGGCGCGCGGCGCGCAGGGCGCTGTAGCCGACGCTGAGCGGCGAGGCGACGTGCACGAGGTCGGGGCGCCAGTGCTCGATCATCCGCACGCACCGCGCCCCGAGGCGGCCGACGGTGTACTCCTGCGTGGGGCCGACGCGCAGCGCCTTCGCCGCGTGCAGCTCCTCCCCCGGCGAGTCGGAGGTGAGCGGTGCGACGACCCGGATCCGGTGACTGCGGCCGCGGAGCTCCTCGACCAGCCGGACGCTGGAGGTGGCCACCCCGTTCATGGCCGGCGGCCACGACTCGGTGACGAACAGGATCTTCATCGAGCCTCCGGCCCGGTCGCGACGTCCACGTGGCGATTGCACGCGACGAAGGCGGCCGGGCCTCGAACCCCACATGAGCGCGGGTGAACGGCGAGAAGAACTTCGATACTCGGCAAGTATCGATCTTGCTCGAGATTTGCTCGGCGAGGAGCGATTACCCGTCGTGCCGGTCCGCGTTGGCGTGGATCGCGTCGTGCACGTACTGCGCGAGGCCGGGTCGGATGTCCTCGTACGTCTTGGTGAACCGGGGATCGGCGAGGTACATGTCGGCCAGGTTGCGCTGCATCTCGTAGCCGCAGTCGTAGAACCGGTTGATGCTCGCGCGGTGCGCCTCGGCGGCATCCATCGCCGGCTCGCTGCTCGCCGGGAGCCCGGCGTCGATCGCGGCCGTGAAGGCTGCGTTGACGGCGTCCGTCTCGGCCTTGACCGACTCCCAGTCGGACCGGGTGTAGTGCGCCGTGCGGCGCTGCGACTGCGCCCAGGCGTCGGTCTCGCCCCAGCGGCTCTCGGCCTCGGCGGCGTACGACTCGTCGAACGCGTCGCCGAACAGCTCGCGCATCTCGGTCGCGGTCAGCTTCTCGTTGCTCATTTGCTTCTCCAGTGCGTGGTCGATGGCCCCGACGAGCTCCTGCAGCTCGTCCAGGCGGGACATGACCGTCGCGCGCTGACGGCGCAGGTGCTCGATCGCGCTCTCGTCGCCGTCCAGCAGCTCGCGGATGGTCTCCAGCGGTATCTCCAGTCGCCGGTAGACCACGATCTGCTGCAGTCGGGCGAGGTCGGCGTCGGTGTACAGCCGGTACCCGGCGCCGGAGCGCGCCGACGGAGCCAGCAGCCCGATCTCGTCGTAGTGGTGCAGGGTGCGCACCGTGACGCCGAACGTCTCGGCCACCTTCCCTACCGTCCAGGTGCTGCTCACCTGCGTCCTCTCGGTCATGGCTCTCACGATGCTGCCTCACGTCGCGGGAGGGTCAAGCCTATTCGTCGCGCTGGAGGACGCCCGGCTCCTTGCCGCTGCTGCGCGAGATGCCGGGTTGTGCATGCCAGACGCTGCACAGGTCGGCACCTGAGCGATTCCGCGCGGCGGGACCTCCGGCCCTGGGCCGGCCGGCCGCCGGCCCGCAGGCTGGGAGCCATGGACTACGTCGTCGAGATCAGCGAAGTCCCCGTGCAGCCCGCTGCGGTGGTGAAGGCGTACGTCGAGGCGACGCAGCTTCCGCAGTTCTTCGGACCGGCGTTCGGGGAGGTGCTCGAGGCCGTCGGCCGGCAGGGCCGGGCGGTCACCGGGCCGCCGTTCGGCCGCTACATCCCGCGGGACGGCGGCTTCGACGTCACGGCCGGATTCCCCGTGGACGGCGCGGTCACCGCCGCCGGCAGGGTGACGCCCGACGAGCTCCCCGGCGGGACCGTCGCCACCACCCTGCACGTCGGCGGCTACGACGCGGTGGCCGCCGCCTACGAGGCGGCCACCACCTGGCTCGAGCAGCACGACCTCGCGGTCACCGGCGTCCCCTGGGAGAGCTATCTCGACGGGCCCGAAGTGCCCGAGCCACGCACCCGGGTGTGCGTCCCCTGCGGCCCGAGGTCCTGACCAGCCCGGCGCCGGCCCGAGATCGTGCGCGGACGGGGCGCCGATGAGCAAGCGGGCGCCGATGAGCGATGATCCGTGGATGCCCGACGACGCGACGACGAACTGTCCCCGCTGTGCACCGCTGCGCGAGTGGGGAGTCCCGCTCGGGCCGCGCGACGTCCACCAGCGGGTGCTCGATCTACTCGACGTCCTCGGCGACGGGTTCACCGAAGTGCAGCAGCCGGGGCCCTGGCCGGGGACGGCGTGGCAGCTGTGGTCGACGGTCCCCCGGGGCCAGATCACCGAGCAGTGGATAGCGCACGGGACGCCGCCGGGCGTCGAGCTGCCCACCAGCGTCGTGATCCGTTGCGACGCGTGCGGCTGCACGTTCGGCCAGGCCTGGGCGCCGGACCGCGGCTACCCGACCTGGCGGATCGACGGGCGGCCGATCGCACCCTGACCGGCAGCCATCCCCGGCCGTACCGGCCCGGGTGCCTGGTTGTGCACCGCAGACGCTGCACAGGTAGGCACCTTGCGGCCGCGCGGCGGGCGTTCGACCATCCACAGGGCGCCGGTTGTGCACAGGTGCGGCGGTGCCGCTCGCGCCGGGCGATGCAGTGCCGGACGCTGCGCGGTATGCACGCACGCACTCGGTTGCCGGACGCCGTCCGAGAGCTCGCCCAGGGGCGGCACGGCGTCCTCACCCGGACGGACCTCGAGCGTGCGGGCCTGCCCCGCGGTCAGGTGGCGGCGCTCTGCCAGGAGCTGCCCCGCCTCATGCGGGGCACGTATCTCCTTCCCGGCGATCACGACCCCTGGATGCAGAAGGTGGTCGCCGGCCTGTTGTCGGCCGGCGAGGGGTCGGCCGCGTGGGGCCGGACGGCCGCGGCACTGTGGGGCCTGGGCGAGCGGCCGTCGGTCATCGAGGTGCTCAGCGACAAGCACCGTCCGGCGACCGAGGACTGGCTGCGGATCAAGCGCGACCCGGTCCTGCTGCGGCGGGTGGTGGACGTCGAGCCGTGCCGCGTGGCGCTGGAGGACGCGGTCATCGACGCGAGCGCGTCAGGCGACCGCGCCTCGGCGCTCGCCCTGGTCGCCCGCGCCCTGCAGGAGCGCCGCACGACGCCCGAGCGGCTGCTCGCCGTGGCGCGGGGACGCCACCGGCTGCGGCACCGCGCGCTGCTGCTCGACGCGATCGGACCCACCGCCGCGGGCGCGCACAGCGCGTTGGAGCACCTCTACCGCCTGGACGTCGAGCAGGCGCACCGGCTTCCGCCGATGCGCCGCCAGCACCTCGTCCCGACGTCCGGCCACCACGCCGACGGCGGCTACCCGGAGCATCGGCTGCTGATCGAGCTGGACGGCGTCCGCTACCACGACCTCGACGCCGACACGGCGCTCGACAACCGGCACAGCGCGGCGGGCTATCGCACCCTGCGCTTCGGCTGGCCGACGATCGACGCCGACCCGTGCGGGGTGGCGAGCACGGTCGCCGCCGCGTTGCTCATCGCGCTGCCGCGACGCTGCCGCCGCTGCCCCTGACGGACGCCGGTACCCACCACGCCGTACCCGCCAGCCCGGACGCTCAACGTGCCTAGCTGTGCAGCGTCTGGCGTGCAGAACCCGGCATCTTGAGGTGGCCGGCGCCCCGCGATCCAGGCCGCCTGAGCTACTCGGGCTTGACGAAGGGGAACAGGATCGTCTCCCGGATGCCGCGGCCGGTGAAGACCTTGAGCATCCGGTCGATACCGAGTCCCACCCCGCCGGTCGGCGGCATGCCGTACTCCAGCGCGCGCAGGAAGTCCTCGTCGACCTCCATCGCCTCGACGTCGCCGCCGGCACGGTGCGAGGCCTGCTCGACGAACCGCTCGCGCTGGATCACCGGGTCGACGAGCTCGGAGTACCCGGTGCCGCACTCCATGCCGTCGATGTAGAGGTCCCACTTCTCGACGACGCCCGGGATGGAGCGGTGCGCGCGGACCAGCGGGGAGGTGTCCAGCGGGAAGTCGCGGACGAAGATCGGTCCCTCGAGGACGTCGCGGGACGTCGCCTCGAAGATCTCCTCGAGGACCTTGCCCGCGACCCACGCCGGGTTGACGTGGATGCCGAGCCGGTCGGCCACCGACCGCAGCTCGTCGAGGGAGGTCTCGGGAGTCAGCCGGGTCCCCGCGCCCTCGGAGGCCAGCTCGTACAGCGACTCCTGCCGCCACTGCCCCGACAGGTCGATGGTCGAGCCGTCCCAGCGCTCGAAGCGCAGCGCCCCGACCGAGTCGAGGGCGGCCTGCTGGTAGAGCTCGCGCGAGAGGTCGGCGACGTCGTTGTAGTCGGCGTACGCCTGGTAGTACTCGAGCATCACGAACTCCGGCGAGTGCGTCGAGTCCGCGCCCTCGTTGCGGAAGTTGCGGTTGATCTCGAACACCCGGTCGATGCCACCCACGACGCAGCGCTTGAGGAACAGCTCGGGCGCGATCCGCAGGAAGACGTCCTGGTCGTAGGCGTTGTAGTGCGTGGTGAACGGCCGCGCGGTCGCCCCGCCCTGGACCGCCTGCAGCATCGGAGTCTCGACCTCGATGTAGCCGTGCGCGTCGAGCGTACGGCGGATCGAGGCGATCGCCCGGCCCCGCGTCTCGACCATCCGGCGCGCCTCGGGACGCACGATCAGGTCTGCGTACCGCTGCCGGATGCGGGTCTCCTCGCTCATCGGCTTGTGCGCCACCGGCAGCGGCCGGATCGCCTTCGCCGTGAGCGTCCACGCGTCGGCCATCACCGACAGCTCGCCGCGCTTGGAGGTGATCACCTCGCCCTCGGCGAAGATGTGGTCACCGAGGTCGACGTCGGCCTTCCAGTGCGCCAGCGACTCCTCGCCGACGTTCGCCAGCGACAGCATCACCTGCAGCTCGACGCCGCCCTCGCGCAGCGTCGCGAAGCACAGCTTGCCGGTGTTGCGCATGAAGATCAGCCGTCCCGTGACGCCCACCCGCTCGCCCGTGCGGGTGTCCGCCGGCAGCTCGGGGAAGCGCTCGCGCACCTCCGCCAGCGACGTCGTCCGGGCGACCGATACGACGTACGGCTCGACGCCCGCCTCCAGGAGGCGATCGCGCTTCTCGCGGCGGATCCGCAGCTGCTCGGGTAGGTCGTCGTCGGGACTCGGTACGTCGGGAGGGTTCTGCGCCACGGCAAAGACCTTACCCAAGCGCCGGGTCAGATCTCCTTCGAGAGCTTCACGACCTGCTCGCCGTACCCGATGGCCGCGTAGAACTCCCGCGCCGCGGTGTTGGACGCCGGCGTCTCGATGTGCACCCACTTGTGGCCGCGGCCACGGGCCCAGTCCTCGCACGCCTTCATCAGGGCGGTGCCGACGCCCTGGTGGGCCACGCGCTCGTTGACTGCGAGCCCGTCGACGTACGCCTCCTTCTGGCCCTTCATCTGCCCCTTCATGAAGACCTTGACCATGCCGGCGACACCCTCGTCGTCCTCGGCGACGAAGACGGCCTGCGGGGTCTGCTGCGTCTCCTCCGCGGCGAGCATCCACTCGACGGTGTCGAACGGTCCGCTTCCGCTGTCGTCGAACGGGTTGACGTTCTCCAGCAGCCGCGGCGCGAGCTGGTGGCAGGCTTCGCGATCTCGCTCCTCGAACGGACGGATGTTCATGAGGTCCTCCACTCATCGACGTAGTGGCAACGATCGTAGGCATATCGCGTTTGCCCCGGTACCGGCGCCCTCCGGCGCGGCGGATGCGCCGTGCCGGGCGTCCGGCCCGGCGACCGAGCGATCGCTAGGCAACCGGGTGGGAGGCCCTCGCGGCGGGTAATCTGCCAGCAACCCGCACACCCCCACACCGGAGGCCCGCATGGCTGACAAGCTCAATCGTTTCGAAGGAAAGTCCGCGATCGTCACCGGCGGCAGCCGGGGCATCGGCCTCGGCATCGCCGAGGCCATCCTCAACGAGGGCGGCCGCGTCATCATCACCGGCCGCAAGCAGGAGCAGCTCGACGCTGCCGCCGCCGAGCTGAACGCCGGCGACCGGCTGCTGACGCTGGCCGGCAACGCCTCGCACGACGACCACCGCAAGGAGCTCGTCGACCTCGCGATGGAGAAGTTCGGCAAGATCGACCACGTCGTCGGGAACGTCGGCATCAACCCGTTCTACGGCTCCACCCTCGACATCCCGCTCGACACGGCGCGCAAGATCCTCGACACCAACATCGTCTCGACGCTCGGCCTCATCCAGCTCACGTGGCACGCCGGCATGAAGGACACGGGTGGATCGGTGCTCATCGTCGCGTCGGTCGCCGCGCTGCGCTCGGCCGGGGCGATCGGCATCTACGGCACCTCGAAGGCCGGTCTGGTGCAGCTCACCAAGCAGCTCTCGATCGACATGGCACCCAACGTCCGCGTCAACTCGATCTCCCCTGCCGTCATCAAGACCCGCTTCGCCGAGGCGCTGTATGCCGAGAACGAGGAGGAGGTGGCCAACAGCTACCCGTTGAAGCGGCTGGGCACCCCCGAGGACACCGGGGCGACCGCCGCGTTCCTGCTCTCGGACGACGCGGGCTGGATCACCGGCCAGAACATCGTCATCGACGGCGGAGCGATGAACACGCCCAAGGTCTGAGCCGCCCGGGCCGCGGCGGCCGAACCTGAGACCGCCGCGGCCGGTCAGCGGCATTCACTGGCCAACGAGGTGCGCCAGGCGCTACGTTGAGCCGACATCGAGTTCCCGGCGGGCACGAGAGGTGGCAGTCATGTCGCTGAAGAGAACGTTCCTGGAATGGCCGGTCGTGCGCCAGCTCAAGGACGGCGACCTGCTGGGCCGCGGCCCGTCGGTGACGTCGGCGAAGACGCGCCAGATCACCGCCCGCACCGAGACCGCCGATCGGGTCGTGCAGAGCGTCTGCCCCTACTGCGCCGTCGGCTGCGGGCAGCGCGTCTACGTCAAGGACGAGAAGGTCATCCAGATCGAGGGCGACCCGGACAGCCCGGTCAGCCGCGGTCGCCTGTGCCCCAAGGGATCGGCGAGCGAGCAGCTGGTCAACCAGCCCGGGCGCATCACCAAGGTGATGTACCGCCGCCCGTACGGCACCGAGTGGGAGCCGCTGGAGCGCGACACCGCGATCGACATGATCGCCGACCGGTTCATCGAGGCGCGGCGCGCGCACTGGCAGGACGCCGACGACCAGGGCCGCCCGCTGCGCCGCACGATGGGCATCGCCAGCCTGGGCGGCGCGACGCTCGACAACGAAGAGAACTACCTCATCAAGAAGCTGTTCACGGCGGCCGGCGCAATCCAGATCGAGAACCAGGCGCGTATTTGACACAGCGCCACGGTCCCCAGTCTGGGGTCCTCCTTCGGCCGCGGCGGCGCCACCCAGTACGTGCAAGACCTCTCGAACGCCGACTGCATCGTCATCCAGGGCTCGAACATGGCCGAGTGCCACCCGGTCGCCTACCAGTGGGTGACCGAGGCGAAGCTCAAGGGCGCGAAGGTCATCCACGTCGACCCGCGGTTCACCCGCACGTCGGCGACCGCTGACCGGCACATCCCGATCCGCGCCGGCAGCGACATCGTGCTGCTGGGTGCCCTGATCAACTACGTGCTGCAGAACGACCTCTGGTTCGAGGAGTACGTCCGCCACTACACCAACGCCTCGCACCTGATCAACGAGGACTACCGCGACGCCGAGGACCTCGGCGGCCTGTTCTCGGGCTACGACCCGAAGACCGGCCAGTACGACCTGAGCACGTGGGCCTACCGAGAGCAGAGGGGCGACGGCGACGCGCTGGTCGGCTCCGCCGGCGGCGAGGAGCACGGTGCGTCGCACTCCGCACGGTCCTCGGGTGACACGCACGGCTCCGGCGGGCCGCCGCTCGAGCACGCCGAGATCGCGACCGACCCGACGCTGCAGGATCCGAGCTGCGTCATGCAGATCCTCCGGCGGCACTACGCGCGGTACACCCCGGCCATGGTCGCCGACGCCTGCGGCATCAGCGAGGAGGACTTCGGCTATCTGGCCGAGGCGATCACCGCCAACAGCGGACGCGACCGCACGACGGCGTTCGTGTACGCGGTGGGCTGGACCCAGCACACGATGGGCGCGCAGTTCATCCGCACGTCCTGCATCCTGCAGCTGCTGCTGGGCAACATGGGCCGCCCCGGCGGCGGCATCATGGCGCTGCGCGGGCACGCCAGCATCCAGGGCTCGACCGACATCCCCACCCTGTACAACATCCTCCCCGGCTATCTGCCGGTCCCGATGGTCGGCCAGCACGACACCTGGGCCGAGTACCTCGACGCGGTGGGCTCGAAGAAGCAGAAGGGGTTCTGGGCGAACGCCGACACGTACATCGTCAGCCTGATGAAGGCCTGGTGGGGGGACGCAGCGACCGCCGAGAACAACTGGGCGTACGACTATCTGCCGCGGCTCTCCGGCCCGCACGGCACCTACCAGACCGTGATGGCGATGCTCGAGGACCAGGTGGACGGCTACTTCGTGCTCGGCCAGAACCCCGCGGTCGGCTCCGCGAACGGTCGCCAGCAGCGGATGGGGCTCGCCCACCTCAAATGGCTCGTCGTGAAGGACTTCGCGATGATCGAGACCGCCACGTTCTGGAAGGACTCCCCCGAGATCGCGACCGGTGAGCTCGACACCGAGAAGATCGGCACCGAGGTGTTCTTCATGCCGGCCGCGACCCACGTGGAGAAGTCCGGCACCTTCACCCAGACGCAGCGGATGCTGCAGTGGCATCACAAGGCGATCGATCCGCCGGACGACGCGCAGAGCGACCTCGAGTTCTTCTACGAGCTCGGCAACCGGATCCGCGACCGGCTGGCCGGCTCCGACGACCCGCGCGACCGGCCGCTGCTGGACCTCACCTGGGACTACCCGCTCGGCGAGGACGGCGAGATCGATCCCGCCGCAGTGCTGCAGGAGATCAACGGACGCACGCTCACCCCGGACGGTGACGGTCAGCTGCTGGACGGCTACACCCAGCTCAAGGCCGACGGATCCACCTCCAGCGGATGCTGGATCTACTCCGGCGTGTACGCCGGCGGCGTCAACCACTCGGCGAACCGCAAGCCCGGCCGAGAGCAGAACCTGGTCGCGCTCGACTGGGGCTGGGCGTGGCCGATGAACCGCCGCATCCTGTACAACCGGGCGTCGGCCGATCCCGAGGGCAGGCCCTGGAGCGAGCGCAAGAAGTACGTCTACTGGGACGCCGAGCAGGGCAAGTGGGTCGGCCCCGACGTCCCGGACTTCCCGGGCGACAAGGCGCCGTCCTACCGGCCCGCGGCGGGCACCGGGGGGCCTGACGGGCTGGCCGGGGACGACCCGTTCATCATGCAGTCCGACGGGAAGGGCTGGCTGTTCACGCCCAAGGGCATGGTCGACGGGCCGCTGCCCACGCACTACGAGCCGCAGGAGAGCCCGGTACGCAACCCGCTGTACGGGCAGCAGCAGAGCCCCGCGCGGCGGGTCTTCCCCCGCAAGGACAACCTGTGGAGCCCGTCGGCCGGTGAGCCGGGTGCGGACGTGTACCCGTACGTGTTCACGACGTACCGCCTCACCGAGCACCACACGGCGGGCGGCATGAGCCGCTTCCTGCCCTACCTGTCCGAGCTGCAGCCCGAGCTGTTCTGCGAGGTCTCCCCCGAGCTCGCCGCCGAGCGCGGCCTCGAGCACAACGGGTGGGCGACGATCGTCTCGCCACGGACCGCGATCGAGGCACGGGTGATGGTCACCGACCGGATGACGCCGCTGACCGTCGGCGGCCATCGGGTGCACCAGATCGGGCTGCCGTACCACTGGGGCGTCGGCAAGCAGGCCGTCGTCTCCGGCGATGCCGCGAACGACCTGCTCGGCGTGGCGCTCGACCCCAACGTGCAGATCCAGGAGAGCAAGGCCGGCTCCTGCGACATCCGCCCGGGGCGCCGGCCCCGGGGACCGAAGCTGTTGCAGCTCGTCGAGGAGTACCAGTCGCGGGCCGGCAGCACCGTGATGACCGGCAACGAGCTGCTCACCGAGGAAGGACCACGCTGATGGGCTGGCACGAGCAGCTGTCCGGGCCGACCGACCCGGCCGCCGACGCGGGCTGGGGCGCCTCGGCCGAGCCCCGCAAGGGCTTCTTCACCGACACGTCGATCTGCATCGGCTGCAAGGCCTGCGAGGTCGCCTGCAAGGAGTGGAACCTGCTGCCGGAGGACGGCCTGGATCTGCTCGGGACCAGCTACGACAACACCGGCGCGCTCGGCGCGACGACCTGGCGGCACGTGGCCTTCATCGAGCAGCCGGCGGACCGGATCGCCGAGGCCCGCGCCTCGGGTGCCGCGCTCGTCGACCTCGGGATGCCCAGCGTCGGGCCGCCGACCACCGCCGAGGCCGGCGCCGTGACGGCCGACGTGCCGGACTTCCGCTGGCTGATGTCCTCGGACGTCTGCAAGCACTGCACCCACGCCGGCTGCCTCGACGTCTGCCCGACGGGGGCGCTGTTCCGCACCGAGCACGGCACCGTCGTCGTCCAGTCCGACGTCTGCAACGGCTGCGGCTACTGCGTCCCGGCGTGCCCGTTCGGCGTGATCGAACGCCGCTCTCCGCTACCGGACCAGACCTCCGCCGAGCGCGTCGGCATCGCCCAGAAGTGCACCCTCTGCTACGACCGCCTCGACTCCGGCCTCACCCCCGCCTGCGCGAAGGCCTGCCCCACGACATCCATCAAGTTCGGCGACCTCGACGAGATGCGGGCCGCGGCGCAGGAGCGCGTGACGGCGCTGCACGCGCAGGGCCTGACCGAGGCGCGGGTGTACGGCGGCAACGACAACGACGGCGTCGGCGGCACCGGCTCGGTGTTCCTGCTGCTCGACGAGCCCGAGGTCTACGGGCTTCCGCCGGACCCGCAGGTGCCGACCTCCCGGCTCCCGCAGATGTTCCGCAGCGCGGGGATCGCGGCCAGCGGCATGCTGGCGGCAGCGGCGCTGGCCTTCCTGGGAGGACGGCGATGACCCTGAGCCCCTTCGACTCCGACCGTGGTCCCGAGCTGCCGCGCGGAGGTCGCCGCGGCAAGAAGGACCGCCGCCGCGCCGACCCGAACGCGACCGTGCCCGAGGCCCGGTTCTCCAGCTACTACGGGCACCAGATCGTCAAGCCGGCGCCCTGGGGGCACGAGATCCCGGCGTACTTCTTCCTCGGCGGTGTGGCGGCCGGCTCCGGGCTGATCGGGGCGCTCGCCCACGGCAAGGGCCTGGGCACCCTCCGGCGCAACAGCCGCTACTCGGCGCTCGGCGCGGTGGCGCTCTCCGGCGCGACGCTGATCGCCGACCTGGGGCGGCCCGAACGCTTCGTGAACATGCTGCGCACCGTCAAGCTCACCTCGCCGATGTCGGTCGGGACCTGGATCTTCTCGGCGTTCAGCGCGAGCTCGGGGCTGGCGGTGGCCGCCGAGGCGGCGTCCGCGCTGGGCATCGGCAGTGGCCGCTCGGGCGCCGGCAGGGCGGTCGGCAAGGCCCTGGCCGTCGCCGGGCCGCTGGCGAGCATCGGCAGCGCCGCGTTCTCGGCGCCGCTCGCGTCGTACACCGCCGTCCTGGCCAGCGACACAGCGACGCCGCTGTGGCACGAGAGCTACCGCGAGCTGCCGTTCGTGTTCACCGGCTCGGCGCTCGCCGCGTCGTCCGGCCTGGCGATGCTCACTACTCCCGCGGCGCAGACCGCGGAGGTCAGGCGGCTCGCCGTGCTCGGGGCGGCTGCCGACACGGCGGCTTTCCACCTGATGAAGCACCGCCTGGGCCAGCTGGCCGAGCCGCTCGAGAGGGGCCGGCCGGGGACGCTGGCGAAGGCCGCGACCGCGCTCACCGCGGCCGGAGCGGCCGGCACGGCGCTGTTCGGACGCAGCCGGCTCGGGTCCGCGCTCAGCGGGCTCGCGCTGATGGCCGGCTCCGCGGCCACCCGGTTCGCCGTCGTCGAGGCCGGCATCGAGTCGGCGAAGGACCCGAAGTACACCGTGATCAGCCAGAAGGCGAGGCTCGCCGCCCGGCGGGCGTCGGGACGGGTCACGGACTCGATCGTCACCGCGTAGCAACGCCCGCCACACCTCAGGAGGACACCATGACCAGCCCCGACTCCTCCGCACGGCCGACCGGGAACCGGTGGCTGATCCTCGTCGCCGCCATCCTGCTGCAGCTCGCCCTCGGCGCGGTGTACGCGTGGAGCGTGTTCTCCAAGGCGCTGAAGGAGCCGCAGGCCTTCGGCTGGAGCGCGGCGCAGGCCGCGGTGCCGTTCACCGTCTGTATCGGCATGATCTTCGTCGGCTCGTACGTCGGCGGCCTCATCCAGGACCGCAAGGGACCGCGGCTGGTGGCGCTGGTCGGCGGCGTCATCTACTCGGTCGGCGTCATCCTCGCCTCCTTCGCCCAGACCAAGGACTCCCTGTGGCTGCTGGTGCTGGGCTACGGCGTCCTCGGCGGCTTCGGCCTGGGGATGGGCTACATCGTGCCGATCGCCATGCTGCAGAAATGGTTCCCCGACAAGCCGGGCCTGATCACCGGTCTGGCGGTGGGCGGCTTCGGCTTCGGCGCGGTCATCACCGCGCCCCTCGGGCAGGCCCTCATCGACAACGACCCGTCGGTCCCCACCAAGGCGTTCCTGCCCCTCGGCATCGGGTACCTGGTCGCGGTGCTGATCGGCGGCAGCTTCTTCCGTAACCCGCCGGCCGGCTACCGGCCGCCGGGCGCGCCCCTGCCTGCCGCCGACGAGCCGGCGGCACCGGCCGCGGACGCGACGACGCCGCCGGTCGCGGTGACCACGGACTACACCACCGCGCAGGCGCTGCGCACACCGCAGTGGTACCTGCTCACCGCCATCCTCACCCTCAGCGTGGTCGCCGGCATCTCGTTCATCGGCGTCGCGGCCAGCAGCATGACCGACGTCGCGGGGATGTCGGCCGCGGGGGCCGCCACCCTCGTCGGCGTGCTCGGGCTGTTCAACGGCGGAGGCCGCATCTTCTGGGGCTGGATCTCCGACAAGATCGGCAAGATGCCGGCGTTCATGGGAATCCTCGGCATCCAGGGCGTGTGCCTGCTGATCCTCCCGCACGCGAGCAACGCGGTGCTGTTCGCGATTCTCGCGGCCGCCATCTACACCTGCTACGGCGGCGGCTTCGGCACCATGCCCTCGACGGCGGGCCGGTTCTTCGGCGTGACGAACGCGGGCGCGATCTACGGCCTGATGCTGATCGCCTGGTCCATCGGCGGCGTCATCGGCCCCACCGTCATCACCAAGATCATCGGCGCCGAGAAGGCGTACACCGCGGGCTTCACCGTCGTCGGGATCATCGCGCTCGCCGGCATCCTGCTCACTCTGGTCACCAAGCCGCACCGCAAGGTGGAGGTCGCCGAGAAGGTCTAGGTGGACACCAAGCCGCCGACAACCCGCGACACCCGAGCCCCTGAACGGTCGTCGAGCGAGCCGGAGCCGCTAGGCGCAGGCGACGCCGAGACGTCGTACGGCCAACTGTCGACTTGCGGCGTCTCGACGTCGCTCGTTCCTCGCTCGCTCGACGACCATGTAAAACACGCGCGCGACCGTGGACTCCCTCGACGAGCGTGGAACGCGCCGACGACCACTGCAAGCCGCGACGCCGAGGCACCCGTACGGTCGTCGGGCCGCCTCCACACGGTCGTCGAGCGAGCCGGAGCCGCTAGGCGCAAGCGACGTCGAGACGTCGTACGGCCAACTGTCGACTTGCGACGTCTCGACGTCGCTCGTTCCTCGCTCGCTCGACGACCGTGTAAACACACGCGCGCGACCGTGGGGCGCTCGACGACCGTGGGGCGCTCGCCGGCATCCTGCTCACCCTGGTCACCAAGCCGCACCGCAAGGTGGAGGTCGCCGAGAAGGTCTAGCGGACGACGAGGGTGGTGCCGTCGGCGTACGCCGGGACGAGCTCGCCGATCACCGGGGCGCCGGGGACCTCTCCGGCGATCAGCAGGCCGCCGGAGGTCTGCGCGTCCGCGAGCAGCACCAGCTCGAGCTCGTCGGCGCCGTCGGCAGCGAGGTGCGGGCGGACCCAGTCGAGGTTGCGCCGCGACCCGCCCGGCACGTACCCGTCCGCGAGCGAGGCGCGGACGCCGTCGAGCACCGGCACGGCCGCCCGATCGAGCACCGCGGTGACGCCGGAGGCGCGCGCCATCTTGTGCAGGTGCCCCAGCAGACCGAACCCGGTCACGTCGGTGGCGGCCTGGACTCCGGCGTCCAACGCGGCCCGCGCCGCCGCGGCGTTCAGCGTCGTCATCGTGGCGACCGCCTCGTCGAACACCTCACCGGTGGCCTTGTGCCGGTTGTTGAGGACGCCGACCCCGATCGGCTTGGTCAGCGACAGCGGCAACCCGGCACGCGCCGCATCGTTGCGCATCAGCCGGTCCGGGTCGCCGACGCCGGTCACGGCCAGGCCGTACGTCGGCTCGGGCGAGTCGATCGAGTGGCCGCCGGCCAGCGGGCAGCCGGCCTCGCGGGCCACGTCGAGCCCGCCGCGCAGCACCTCGCTCGCGAGCTCGCCCGAGAGGATCTCCCGCGGCCAGCCGAGCAGGTTGATCGCCAGCACCGGCGTCCCGCCCATCGCGTAGATGTCCGAGAGGGCGTTGGCGGCGGCGACCCGGCCCCAGTCGTAGGGGTCGTCGACGACCGGCGTGAAGAAGTCGGCGGTGGACAGCACCGCGGTGCCGCCCTCGATCCGCACGGCCGCCGCGTCGTCCCCGTGGTCCAGCCCGACCACGAGCGTCGGCCAGTCGCCGCCGGTCAGGCCGCGCACCATCTCCTCGAGATCGCCCGGGGGGATCTTGCAGGCGCAACCGCCGCCGTGCGCCAGCTGCGTCAGCCGCACTGTTTGGGTCATGGGCCCCACCCTAGGCCGCGGCCGACCGCTACGGTGAGGGAGGAAGCGTATGGGTTCCTGGTGGGCCCCCCGGTCTTCAAAACCGGTGAGGCCGAGTAGCTCGGCCTGGCGGGTTCGATTCCCGTCCGCTTCCGCCAGGCTTTCCAGCGAAGGTGGAGGTGCTCGTGGCCCAGGCCGACGACCCGCGGCGCCGGATCCCGCGCACCGACGCCCTGCTGGCCCACCCCACGGTCGCCGCCGCCGCCGACGAGTACGGCGCCGCCGCGGTACGCGAGGTGGTGACCGAAGTCCAGCAGCGGGCCCGCGACGGGCAGATCGTCCCGGAGCAGGTGCTCGAGCACGTGATCAGCGCGCTGCCCACCCGGCCGGGCTCGATGACACCGGTGATCAACGCGACCGGGATCGTCGTGCACACCAACATCGGGCGGGCGCCCCTGGACCCCCGCGCGGTCGAGGCGCTCGTCGCGGCGAGCGGCTACGTCGACGTGGAGCTCGATCTGGGCACCGGGCAACGTGCCTCCCGGGGCGCCGGGGCGCTGCAGGCCCTGCTCGCCGCCGTCCCCGAGGCCGAGGACTGCCTCGTCGTGAACAACGGCGCAGCCGCCCTCGTGCTGGCGACGACCGCGTTGGCGACCGGCCGCGAGGTGGTGATCAGCCGCGGCGAGCTCGTCGAGATCGGGGACCGGTTCCGCCTGCCCGACCTCATCGAGTCCACCGGCGCGGTACTGCGCGAGGTCGGCACGACGAACCGCACGTCCGTCGCCGACTACGCGGCCGCGATCGGGGAGCGCACCGGCTGCATCCTCAAGGTGCACCCCAGCAACTTCCGCATCGACGGGTTCACCTCGTCCGTCGGGGTGCGGGAGCTCGCCGCCCTCGGGCCGCCGGTCGTGATGGACTCCGGCTCCGGGCTGCTGCGGCACGACGACGCGCTGCCCGAGGAACCCGACGTCGCGACCTGCCTGCGCGACGGCGCCACCCTCGTCACGGCCAGCGGCGACAAGCTGCTCGGCGGACCGCAGGCCGGGCTCGTCCTCGGCGAGCGCGCGACCGTCGAGCTGCTGCGCCGCCACCCGCTGGCCCGCGCGCTGCGGGTGGACAAGCTGACGCTGGCGGCGCTCGAGGCCACCGTGCGCGGTCCCCGTCCGCCGGTGGCCGGCTACCTGCACGCCACCCCCGACGAGCTGCGGCACAAGGCGCGGCGGCTCGCCGATGCGGCCGGCCTGAGCGCGGCCGACGTCGTCGAGGTCGACGGCCGCGTCGGAGGCGGCGGCGCCCCCGGCGTACCGCTCGCCGGGTGGGCCGTCGCGATCCCCGAGGACGGCGCGGTGGCACTGCGTACCGGCTCACCCGCCGTGCTGGCCCGCGTCGAGCGGGGCCGCTGCCTCGTCGACCCGCGGTGCGTGCCCGACGACGACCTGCCGGCGCTCGCGGGCGCCGTACGCCGGGTCCTGGGGCGGTGAGCCTGGCGTGGCGGTGATCGCGACGGCCGGGCACGTCGACCACGGCAAGTCCGCGCTGGTGCGTGCGCTCACCGGCATCGAGCCCGACCGGTGGGACGAGGAGCGCCGCCGCGGGCTCACCATCGACCTCGGCTTCGCGTGGACCACCCTGCCGTCCGGCACCGACCTCTCCTTCGTCGACGTACCTGGTCACCAGCGGTTCATCGGCAACATGCTCGCCGGGCTGGGGCCGGCCGCGGCGGTCATGGTCGTGGTCGCGGCCGACGAGGGATGGCGCGCGCAGACCGAGGAGCACCTGCTGGCGATCGATGCCCTCGGCATCCGGAACGGGCTCCTCGTCGTCACCCGCAGCGACCTCGCCGACCCCGGTACGGCCATGCGCGCGGCCCGCGACCGCATCGCCGCGTCGTCGCTGGGCGACGTCGAGGCGGTCGCGGTCTCGGCGCGGACCGGCGACGGCGTCGCCGACGTCCGCTCGGCCCTGGACCGGCTGATCGGCGCCCTCCCGCCGGCGCCCGCTGGGCCCGCCCGCATGTGGCTCGACCGGGCGTTCACCATCCGTGGCGCCGGCACCGTGGTCACCGGGACCCTCGGCCAGGGCGAGCTCGCGACCGGGTCGCCGGTCGACCTGGTCTCGGCGACCGGCGACAGCGCTCCCGACGTCCGGATCCGCGGCCTGCACAGCCGCGACCTGCCGGTCACCTCGATCGCGGCGGTGTCCCGGGTCGCCGTGAACCTCGCCGGCATCGAGGCCGACCGCATCGGCCGCGGCGGCGTCCTGCTCACCGGCTCCTGGTCGCTCACCGACGTCCTCGACGTCCGGGTCACCGGCGTCCGCGCCGGAGAGCTGCCGGAGCAGCTGATGCTGCACGTCGGTACGCACGCCGCGCAGGTGCGGGTACGCCCGCTCGGCGACGACGCCGCCCGCCTGCAGCTGACGGCGGCGCTGCCGCTCCGCGAAGGGGATCGGGCCATCCTGCGCAACCCCGGGCTGCAGCACGTGGTGGCCGGCGCCGAGGTGCTCGATGCGGCGCCTCCGGCGCTGCGCCGGCGGGGCTCGGCGGCCCAGCGCGGCGTCGTTCTCGGCCAGGGCGCCGGATCACCGGCGTCCCTCGCGTGGTCGACGCTGCAGGAGCGCGGCGTGCTGCGGCACGCCGAGCTGGTCCGCCTCGGACTCGACGAGGCAGAGCCGCGGGGCACCCGCCGCGTCGGCGACTGGGTGGTGACCGACGCCCAGTGGTCGTCGTGGGCGGCGCTGCTGCGCGCGCTCGTGACGGCTCAACGGGACGCCGACCCGCTCGAGCCGGGGGTCACCGAGAACGCCGCGGCCGCCGAGCTGCGGCTGCCCGAGCGCGCCGTGCTGGCGGCGCTCGCGGGCGACGCGGGCGCCGA